>JAHWJR010000041.1:6265-12289 GCA_019348335.1 Actinomycetota bacterium | reverse complement strand
AGTCCGCCAGGCGGAGCAGCAACGAGGACTGGTCCAGCTCCGTGCGAACGGGCGCCGGCGGATTATCGCCGGCGCGATGAGAGAGTGTGGCGATGGAGTTCGTTGATTTCTCTGGGCGGGGCCGGCAGTACCGGGTCGCCAGCCGGGTGCGCTTCGGTGACACCGACCCCGCCGGCCGCCTGCGGCTCGACGCCTTGGCCCGGTTGGTCCAGGACATCGGCAATGACGACCTGGCCGACGCCGGCCTCGACGCGGCGTCACCGTGGGTCACCCGCCGCACCGAGGTGCGGGTGGCCGGCGCCTGGCCCCGGCTGGGTGAGCCGCTCGAGGTGACCACCTTCTGCAGTGGCCTGGGGCGGCGCTGGGGTGAACGCCGCACCTCGGTGCGCTCGGCCCAGGGGGCAGCCGAGGTGTCGGCGGTGTGGATCTTCGTCGACGCTGACGGCAAGCCGGCCCGGCTGCCGGCCGAGTTCCTCACCGTCTACGAGGAGTCGGCCGACGGCCGCCGACCGTCCACCCGCCTGCACCACCCGCCCCCGCCGCCGGAGGCCACGACGAGGCCGTGGCCACTGCGGGCCACCGACGTCGACGCCTTCGGCCATGTCAACAACGCCGCCACCTGGGCGCCGGTGGAGGACGAGGTGAGCCGGCGCGGCGTGGTCCCCCGCTGGGCCGAGCTGGAGTACCGGGGGGCCATCGCTCCCGACGACGACGTGGTGCTGCGCGGCGAGGCCGGCGCCGGCGACGACCTGTGGTTGTGGCTCACCTGCGACGGCGAGGTCCGGGCCTCGGCCCGGCTCCGGTGCTGATCGACGTCGTCGCCTTCCTGGCCGGCTGGGGCGCCGGCTGGTGGCTGCTCTGGCGGATCCCCGTCCCGCCGAGCTCCCCGCCGGGCGCCCGGCCGCCGGTGTCGGTGGTGGTGCCGGCACGCGACGAGGAGCGCACCCTCCCCGTGCTCCTGGCCTCCCTGGAGGGCGAGCTGCGCCCCGGGGACGAGGTGATCGTGGTCGACGACCACTCGGCTGACGACACCGCCGGCGTGGCCCGGTCGGCGGGGGCTCGCACCATCGCCGCCACCGACCTCCCGCCCGGGTGGCTGGGGAAGGCCTGGGCGTGCCACACCGGTGCGGGGCTGGCGGCCAACCCGCTGCTGGCGTTCCTCGACGCCGACACCCGCCTGGAGCCGGGCGGCCTCGACCGCCTGGTGGCCGGCTACGCCGAAGGAGGGGGGCTGTACTCGGTCCAGCCGTGGCACCGGGTGCCCCGGCCCCACGAGCGCCTGGCCGCGCTGTTCAACGTGGTGGCGCTCATGGGCACGGGCGCCTTCACGCCCGTCGGTGACCGCCGGTCGCCCGCCGGCGCCTTCGGGCCCTGCCTGCTGACCGGTGCCGAGGACTACCGGGCGGTGGGCGGCCACGCCGCCGTGCGCCACACCGTGCTCGACGACCTGGCCCTGGCCCGCCGGTACCGGGCCGCCGGGCTCCCCGTGCGCATCCGGGGTGGCCGGGGCACGATCACCTTCCGGATGTACCCCGACGGCCTCGGCCAGTTGGTCGAGGGCTTCACCAAGAACTTCGCCGCCGCCGCCCGGGCGGTGCGCCCGCTGACGGTGGTGCTGGTGACGGCGTGGATGGCCGCCCTCGCTGCGCCGCTGGCGCTGGCCGCCGGGGCGCCGGCGCTGGCGCTGGCGTGCTACCTCGCCGTGGCGCTCCAGGTCTACGCCCACCTCCGCCGGATCGGTTCGTTCGGCGTCGTGACCGCCGTCGCCTACCTGGTCCCGCTGGCGTGCTTCGTGGTCGTGTTCGCCCGGTCGCTGGTGCTGACCTTCGGGCGCCGGCGGGTCAGGTGGAAGGGTCGGGACGTGGCGACCGGTCGGGCGGCTTGAACACCGCCTGGCGGTAGTAGCGCATCTCGGCCACGCTCTCCCGCACGTCGTCGAGCGCCCGGTGCCCGCCCGCCTTGCGCGGAGCGCCGGCTGCCACCTCGGGGTACCAGCGCTGGGCCAGCTCCTTGATGGTCGACACGTCGACGCAGCGGTAGTGCAGGAGGTTCTCCAGCGCCGGCAGGTGCACGGCCAGGAAGCGCCGGTCGGTGCCGATGGAGTTGCCGCACAGCGGGACCGAGCGGGGCTCGTCCAGGTGCTCGTTGAGGAAGGCCAGGGTGGCGTCACCCGCCTCGGCCAGGGTCGTGGTGGAGGCCTCGATGGCGGCCAGCAGGCCGCTGCGGGTGTGCATCTCCCGCACCACGTCGTCCATGGCCGCCATCACCTCGGGCGGCTGGTGGACCACCAGGTCGGGCCCCTCGGCCACCACCTCGAGCTCGTCGTCGGTGACCAGGGTGGCGATCTCGACGATGGCGTGCCGGCTGGGGTCCAGGCCGGTCATCTCCAGGTCCATCCACACGAGCATGATTCAGGCGGCGAGGTCCGGGGGCACCGGGGAATCGTAGGCTGCGCCCGTGCTCGAGGTCCCCGTGGTGCGTCTGGATCCCGACCTGCCCCTGCCGAGCTACGCCCGGGCGGGAGACGCCGGCGCCGACCTGCGGGCCCGCGAGGGGGCGCTGCTGCGCGCCGGCGGCGGGCGGGCGTTGGTCCCCACCGGGCTGGCGCTCGCCCTGCCCGACGGGTGGGCCGGGCTGGTCCAGCCCCGCAGCGGCCTCGCCTTGCGCCACGGCGTCACCTGCCTCAACACTCCCGGGCTCATCGATCCCGGCTACCGCGACGAGGTGCGGGTGCTGCTGGTCAACACCGACCCCGACGACGACTACGAGGTGCAACGGGGCGACCGCATCGCCCAGCTGGTGGTGCAGCAGGTGGCGTCGGTCGCCTTCCGGGTGTGCGAGACCCTGCCGGCGTCATCCCGGGGTACGGGCGGGTTCGGCTCCACCGGCCGGTAGCCGGCCCGCCGCAGCCCTAGCGCTCGCCGGTGCCGGGAGGGCCTTCCTCGGTCGGTGGCGCCGGCGGGCCCGCGACGGCCGTGCCCCCGTCCCGGGCGGGGGGCTCGTTCGCCTGCCAGAACCGCTCCTCGGCGCGGCTGCGGAAGCGTCGAGGGTCACCGGACCGGCCCGGTTGCTTGCGCCGGCGGCCCTCCCGTCCACCACCCTCGGTCACGACAAGGACGGCGAGGGCCGTGGTGAGGGGGACCGAGGCGACCAGGCCCACGCTGCCGGCCAGGGTGCGCACGACCTCCACCGCCACCGCCTCGCCGTTGACCACGTCGAGCAGCCCCTGGTCGGCCTGGGTGAACAGCAGGAACAGGGGCAGCGAGGCGCCGGCGTAGGCCAGGACCAGGGTGTTGACCGTGGAGGCGATGTGGTCCCGCCCGATCCGCACCGCCGCCCGGTACAGGTTCCACCGGCCGTAGTCGGGCTTGGCCTCGTGCAGCTCCCACACCGCCGACACCTGGGTCACGGTGACGTCGTCGAGCACGCCGAGGGCGCCGATGACGATGCCTCCGAGCAGCAGGCCCCGCAGGTCGATCTGACCGGCCGTGACCTGGAGGAAGGTCGCCTCCTCGTCGGCCAGCCCGGTGAACTGGGCGGCGTCGACGAACACCCACGCCAGCACGCCCACCAGGGCGAGGCTGATCAGCGTGCCGATCAGCGCCGTGGTGGTCCAGGCATTGAAGCCGTGGGCCAGGTAGAGGGCAGCGGCGGCGATCACCGCCGAGCCCACCAGGGCGACCGCCAGCGGGTTGGTCCCCGCCAGGATGGCAGGCAGCACGAACGCGGTGAGCACGAGCAGGCTGATGCCCAGGCCGAAGATCGCCCGGAGGCCCTTCCACCGGCCCAGCCCCACCACGGCGACCACGAAGATCGCGGTGAGGATGGCCAGCGGCGCCCGCCGTTGGCGGTCGGCGAAGCTGTACTCGAAACCCTCGCCGGCGCCGGGGTAGTAGCCGAGCACGACCACGTCCTCGATCTGGAGCAGGGGAGCGGCCCCTGCCTCGGACTGCTCCTGGAGCTGGATGACCTTGTCCTTGTCGGGGCCCTCGAGCAGCCGGGCCCGGGCACGGGCGCAGCGGATGTCGGCCTCGGGCGGGGTGCCGGTGCACGCTCCCCGCTCCACCGACACGATCTCGGCGTCGAACAGCTCCTGGGGAGCTCCCAGCTCGGGGGCCAGGGGCGACCCCCCGGTGCCCGGCCACAGGACGGCCACGCCGATGGCGGTGGCGACGGCGAAGGGGATCAGGAGCAGAGCCAGCAGCCGGCGGGCCCGGTCGGAGGAGGGCGGCCGGTCGGTGTGGGCGGCGTGGGCGTGCGGTGCGGCCATGCCCCTCAGCGTGCCTCACGGTGGAGGCCAACCGTGGGACGGGTGACGCCTTGTGGATGCCGGCGGCTCCCCACCGAGCGGCGCCGCGTCGACTCAGGCGTCGGTCTGGGCCAGCTCACGCAGGCGATCGAGGCTGCGGGACAGCAGGCGGGAGACGTGCATCTGGCTGATGCCCAGGCGCTTGGCGATCTCGGACTGCGTCTTGCCCTCGTAGAACCGCAGGTAGAGCATCACCTGCTCCCGCTCCGGGAGCTCGGCGATCAGCGGCCCGAGCGCTGCCCTGCGCTCGGCCCGGACCAGCTCGGGGTCGATCTGTCCCAGCTGGCCGAGCAGGCCGGGGGTCTCCTCGTCCCCACTGCGGCCGGCGTCGAGCGACGCCGAGCGGTAGGCGGAGCCGGCGTCCATGGCCTCGATGACCTCGTCCTCGCTGGTGCCCGCCCGCACGGCGATCTCGGCCACGGTCGGGGACCGACCCAGTTCGAGCTGGAGGTCGTCGATCACGCCGGTGACCCGCAGGTGGAGCTCCTGCACCCGACGGGGGACGCGCACGGCCCAGCCCTTGTCCCTGAAGTGGCGCTTGAGCTCGCCGACGATGGTCGGGGTGGCAAAGGTCGTGAACTCGAGGCCCCGGTCGGGGTCGAAGCGCTCGACCGCCTTGACCAGACCCAGGGAGGCCACCTGGACGAGGTCGTCCAGGGGCTCGCCGCGGTTGGCGAACCGCCGGGCCAGGTACTCGGCCAGGCCCAGATGGGCCTCGATGAGCTGGTCCCGCAGCGCCGGCTCCCGCGTGGTGGCGAACTTCTGGAAGGTGAGCAGGAGGGCGTCCTTGTCGGTGCGGTCGAGGCTCATCCCGGGTGCTCCACCCGCGCGGCGCGCCGCTTCTTCAGCCGGAAGCGCATGGTGCTGTCCGAGTCGACGAGCTCGTGCTCGTCGACCACCGCGGCGAGGATGAGGGCCGACAGCTCGCTGGCGGCCGAACCGATGGTGCGCTCGTCGACGTCGCTGCTGCCCTCGATCTCGAGGGTGTCGACGCTCATCCGGTAGATCAGGGTGAGCGTGCCCTCCCGTCCCCTCGTGCCCACCATGGCGAAGCACAGCTCGTCGACGGCGATCTTCAGGTCCTCGACCTCGTCGAGGCTGAAGCCCAGCCGACTGGCCAGGCCGGCGGCGGTGAGACGGGCCACCCGCATCAGCTGCGGGGTCGCGGGCAGCGTGAGCCGGATCTGCTCGCCGTGCACCTGGTCCACTTCCGCTCCTCTGCCTCGCGCCCCAGGCGAAGCTAACACTGCCCACCGGGACGAGCGCGACCGACCGTTCGCGGTGAGGGCAGCGCCCGGCGCTAGGTTCTGGACACTCATGGACTTGGCCCAAGAGCTCGTCTGCCTGGAGATCCCGGCGCTGCCGGCGTTCGTCGGCGTGGCCCGCACGGTGGTTGCCGCCGTGGCCACGTCGGTGCCGGGCATCGACGACGATCGCCTGGAGGACCTGCGCATCGCCGTGTCCGAGGCGTGCACCAACGCCGTCGAGGCCCATCAGGCGGTGGGGCTCGATCAGCGAGTGGTGCTGCGCTGCCTGCTCGAGCCCGACAACCTCGAGGTGCGGGTGGAGGACAACGGCAGCGGCTTCGACCCGGCGGCCGTGCCGCCTCGCCCTCCGGTGGGTGACCCCGCCCATCTCCGGGCCGAGCGGGGGTGGGGCCTCCAGCTCATCCGGGCGCTGGTCGACGAGGTCCGGTTCGTGCCCAGCGAGCAGGG
>JAHWJR010000041.1:2234-6165 GCA_019348335.1 Actinomycetota bacterium | reverse complement strand
TCCAGCTCATCCGGGCGCTGGTCGACGAGGTCCGGTTCGTGCCCAGCGAGCAGGGGACGGCCGTCCACCTGCGCATGCACCGGCACTGAGGTGTGGGGCCTACGGAGGGGCGAATCCTCCATGTGAAGTTTGCTTGCCCCGGTGACCGGGAAACGTCGCCGGGGGCCGGTTTTGCCGTACCCCGACCGCAACGACGACGGGCGAAGGCAGGGCCGAGATGATCTGTCAGTGGAACGTCGCCTCTTCCGGTACGCCGCACCGTGGACGGCCGGCCCGTCCCCGGCACCGATGAGGCCTGTCAGCCCCGGAGCTGCTGCAGGACCGAAGTCGCCGCCCGTGTCCCGCCCCCGTGCCGTGGAGGCGGTGCTGTTCGACCGCGACGGAACCCTGGTCGTCGACGTGCCCTACAACGGTGATCCCACCAAGGTCGAGGTCGTGCCCGGTGCCGCCGATGCCCTGGCCCGGCTGCGGGACGCCGGTCTTCCGCTGGCCGTGGTGAGCAACCAGAGCGGTGTCGCCCGGGGGTGGCTGACCGTGGAGCAGGTCGATGCGGTCAACCGCCGGGTCGACGAGTTGCTGGGGCCCTTCGTCACCTTCGTGGTGTGTCCCCACGGCCCCTCGGACGGGTGCGAGTGCCGCAAGCCCCGACCCGGCATGGTCCTGGCCGCCGCCGCCCGCCTGGGGGTGCGCCCGGAGCAGTGCGCCCTGGTCGGTGACATCGGCGCCGACGTCGAGGCGGCGTTGGCCGCCGGCGCCCGACCCGTGCTCGTGCCCACCCCGGTCACCCGGCGGGAAGAGGTGGAGGCCGCCCCCGAGGTGGCCCCCGACCTGCTCGCCGCCGTCGATCTGCTCCTCTCCTCGGTGAGGGTGGGGTGAGCGCAGTGGCCGGGCCCCATGTCCTCGTCGCCCGGCTCGACAACGCCGGCGACGTCCTGCTCTCCGGCCCCGCGGTGCGAGCCGTGGCCAATGACGCCCGCCGGGTCACGTTCCTCGCCGGGCCGTGCGGCCGGGCGGCGGCCGAGCTGCTGCCCGCGGTCGACGAGGTGCTGGTGTTCGACGCGCCGTGGGCCGGCTTCAGCCCGCCGCCGGTCGAGCAGGCGGCCGTCGACGACCTGGTCCGCCACGTCGCCCGGCTCGAGGTCGACGAAGCCATGGTGCTGACGTCGTTCCACCAGAGCCCCCTGCCGCTGGCCCTGCTGTTGCGCATGGCCGGCGTGCCCCGGATCGGCGCCGTCAGCGTCGACTATCCCGGTTCGCTGCTCGACGTCCGCCACGCCGTGCCCGACGGCGTCCACGAGGTCGAGCGGGCGCTGTCCCTGGCCGCTGCGCTCGGCCACGACCGGCCCGAGGGCGACGACGGCAACCTGGCGGTCCGTCGCCCGCTGCCCGCCTGGCGGCCGTTCGACGAGCCCTACGTGGTGGTCCATCCGGGCGCCTCGGTTCCCGCTCGGGGGTGGGACCCTCAGCGCGCCGCCGCGTTCGTCGACGCCCTGGTGGCCCGTGGCTGGCCGGTGGCGGTGACCGGCACGGTCGCGGAGGCAGAGCTGACCGCAGCCGTCGCCGGCTCGCGGCGGGCCCGTGTCGCCGACCTGGGCGGGCGGACCGACCTGGCCGGGTTGGCCGGGGTGCTCGACGGCGCCGTCGCCGTGGTGTCCGGCAACACCGGGCCGGCGCACCTCGCCGCCGCGGTGGCCACGCCCGTGGTGTCGATCTTCGCTCCGGTGGTGCCCGCCTCGCAGTGGGCGCCCTGGGGCGTCCCCGTGGCGCTGCTCGGCGACCAGTACATCGACTGCGCCGGCTGCCGCTGTCGCACCTGCCCGCTGCCCGGCCAGCCCTGCCTGGCGCCGGCAACCGTGCCCGCCGCCCTTCGCGGGCTCCGCCGGGTGCTGGCGGCCAACGGGACGACGCCGCGGTGGGCGCCGGCGTCGTCGGTCACGGCGGAGGTGGGGGCGTCGTGAGGATCGCCATGGTGTCCGAGCACGCCAGCCCCCTCGCCGTGCTGGGCGGCGTCGACGCCGGCGGCCAGAACGTCCACGTCGCCGACCTTGCCCGAGCGTTGGGCCACCTCGGCGCGGAGGTGGTCGTCCACACCCGCCGGGACGACCCCGCCCTGCCCCGCCAGGTCGAGTTCGCCCCCAACGTGACCGTCGACCACGTCGACGCCGGTCCCGCCATCCCCGTGCCCAAGGACCGGCTGCTGCCGTTCATGCCGGCCTTCGCCCGGGAGCTCTCCGTCGCCTGGCGGCGGGACCGACCGGACGTGGCCCACTCCCACTTCTGGATGTCGGGGCTCGCTGCCCTGTGGGCCGCCCGCCCGCTCGAGCTCCCGCTCGCCCACACGTACCACGCCCTGGGCGTGGTGAAGCGGCGGAACCAGGGCCGCCACGACACCAGCCCGCCGGCCCGGGTGGGTGCCGAGCGCATGCTGGCCGGCGCCGTCGACCGGGTGGTGGCCACCACGGCCGACGAGGCCTTCGAGCTGGCGCAGCTGGGTGCCGATCTCGACCGCATCACCGTGGTGCCCTGCGGCGTCGACCTCGGGCACTTCCGGCCCGACGGCCCGGTGGAGCTCCGCCGGCCGGGGCGGCGCCGGGTCGTGGTGCTGAGCAGGCTCGTGGAGCGCAAGGGCATCGGCAACGTCATCGCCGCCCTTGCCGAGGTTCCCGGGGTGGAGCTCGTCGTGGCCGGGGGCCCGCCGGCGGGGATGGTCGACGACGACGTCGAGGCGCGACGGTTCCGGGCCATGGCCACGTCGTTGGGCGTGGCCGACCGCGTCGAGTTGCGCGGGGCGGTGTCGCGAGAGCACGTTCCCGCCCTGCTCCGCTCGGCCGACGTGGTGGCGTGCTGCCCGTGGTACGAGCCCTTCGGGCTGGTCGCGGTCGAGGCCATGGCCTGCGGGGTGCCCGTGGTGGCCTCGGCCGTCGGCGGGCTGGGCGAGAACGTCGTCGACGGCGTCACCGGCCTGTTGGTGCCGCCCCGCCAGCCGCGGCGCATCGCCGAGGCCCTGGCTGCGGTCCTCGGCGACGACGAGCGGCGCCGGGCGATGGGCACGGCGGGGCGCCGCCGGGCGGAGCGCTTCGGTTGGGAGCGCGTCGCCGAGCAGACCCTGGAGGTGGCGACCGAGCTGGCCCTGGCCGGCGCTCGCACCAGGTCGACGTCGGCGGAGTGGTCGTCGTGACCCGGCCCACCGGGCCCGTGCCCCACGGGCGAGCGCACCTGGCCGCCCTGGCCGCGCCGCTCGCCGGGCTGGAGGCGGACGTGGCCCGCATCGACGGGTGGGGCCGGCACCTGTCCGCCGTGCTGAGCGGGGGCGGGCGCCTGCTGGCGGCCGGGAACGGGGGCAGCGCCGCTCAGGCGCAGCACCTCACCTCCGAGCTGGTCGGCCGCTACCGGGACGATCGCCCGGCGTTCAGCGCCATCTCCTTGTGCGTGGAGGCCTCCAGCGTCACCGCCATCACCAACGACTACGGCACCGAGGACGTGTTCGCCCGCCAGGTCCGGGGCCACGGCCGCCCGGGAGACGTGCTGGTGCTGCTGAGCACGTCGGGGTGCAGCCCGAACGTGCTCGCCGCCGCCGCCGCCGGCCGCGCCGCCGGCCTCACCGTCTGGGCCCTGACCGGTGCGGCCCCCAACCCCCTCCTGGAGCTGGCCGACGACGCCCTGGTCGTCGACGCCCCGGCCACCGCCACGGTGCAGGAGGTCCATCAGGTGGCCGTGCACCTGCTGTGCGCCGCCGTCGACACGGCGCTCGGCGTCCTCCCGTCGGGGGCCACCGCCGGCGAGCGGTGCCTGCCTGAGCCCCCGGAGGCCCCCGTCGCCCCCGTCGCCCCCGCCCCCTCACGTTCTTTGTCGGATCTCCCACCGCCACGGTGGTCGAGCCGACAAAGAACGGGGAAGTCCGGTGGCAACGGCCGCCGGGGGGAGCGGTTGG
>JAHWJR010000041.1:0-2134 GCA_019348335.1 Actinomycetota bacterium | reverse complement strand
AGCCGACAAAGAACGGGGAAGTCCGGTGGCAACGGCCGCCGGGGGGAGCGGTTGGTGGTCGTCGGAGACGCCCTGCTCGATCGCGACCTCGACGGCAGCGCCGAGCGCCTGGCCCCCGACGCACCTGTCCCCGTGGTCGACGCCCCGGTCGAGCGCCCCCGCCCCGGTGGGGCCGCCCTGGCCGCCAGCCTGGCTGCGGCCGACGGGGCCGAGGTGGTGCTGGTCACCGCTCTGGCCGACGACGAGCCCGGGCGCTGCCTGGCAGGTCTGCTCGAGCGAGCCGGCGTCGAGGTGGTCGACCTCGGCCTCGACGGGCGTACCCCGGAGAAGGTGCGGGTGCAGGCGGGCGGGCGCACCCTGGTGCGAATCGACCACGGAGGCCCCCCCGGCACGGTCGGAGCCGCGACGGCCGCCGCCCGTGCCGCTCTCGAGGGCGCCGACGCCGTCCTGGTGGCCGACTACGGGCGGGGCGTGGCCGCCGACGCCGGCGTGCGCCTGGCCCTTGGCCGGCTCGTGCCCCACACCCCGCTGGTGTGGGACCCCCACCCCCGCGGCCCCGAGCCCGTGGCCGGCCTGCGCCTGGTGACCCCCAACGCCAGCGAGGCCGCCCGTCTGGTCCCCGAGCCCTCCGGCTCGGGAACAGCAGCGGTGGCCAGCCGGGCCCGGGCCCTCGCCGACCGGTGGCAGGCCGGGGCGGTGGCGGTGACGCTCGGTTCCCGTGGCGCCCTGCTCGTGGGCCCGGACGGTCCCCCGCTGGCGGTACCGGCTCCGTTCGCCGACGGTGATCCCTGCGGCGCCGGCGACCGCTTCGCCTCGGCCGCCGCCGTCGCCCTGGCCCGAGGGTCGCTGGTGTCGGAGGCCGTCGAGGAGGCGGTGCAGGTGGCGTCCGCCTTCGTGGCCGCCGGTGGAGCCGCCGGCTTCTCGGTCGTCGACCTGGCGACCGAGAAGCAGGACGGCGACGGGGGCCCGCTCGACGCCGTGGCGCTGGCCGCCCGCGTGCGCCGTGAGGGTGGCACCGTGGTGGCCACCGGCGGCTGCTTCGACCTGCTCCACGCCGGCCACGTGCACATGCTGCAGGCGGCGCGCCGCCTGGGCGACTGCCTCCTGGTGTGCCTCAACTCCGACGCCTCGGTCCACCGGCTCAAGGGCCCGGACCGCCCGCTGCAGTCGCAGGACGACCGCGCCGCCGTGCTGGCCGCCCTCGACTGCGTCGACGCCGTCATGATCTTCGGCGAGGACACCCCGGTGCAGGCGCTCGAGCAGCTCCGGCCTCACTTGTTCGCCAAGGGCGCCGACTACGCCGTGGCCGACCTGCCCGAAGCTCGCACCCTGGCTCGATGGGGGGGCGAGGCCGTGGTCCTGCCCTACCTGCAGGGCCGATCGACCAGCCGTCTGATGAAGGAGGCCGTGCGCCGTGCACGCTGATCCCGCCAACTGGACCGTGATCGTCACCGGGGGCTCGTCGGGCCTGGGTGCCGCCGTCGCCGACAAGCTCGACGCCGCCGGCGCCACCCCCGTCGTCCTCGACCGGCGTCCACCGGCCGAGGGCCGGGCCTTCGAGCAGGTCGACCTGGCCGACTCCAAGGACGCCGAGGAGGCGGTGCGGCGGGTGGCCGAGTCCTACGGCGGGATCGACGCCGTCGTCACCTGCGCCGGCATCGACGTGCCCGGTGCCCTCGACCAGGTCCCCACCGAGACGTGGGAGCGCATCGTGGCCGTGAACCTGCTGGGGACCGCCGCGGTGGTGCGCGCCGCGCTGCCCTCGCTCGAGGCTGTCGGCGGTCGCGTCGTCACCGTCGCCTCCACCCTCGGCCACCGGGTGTTCCCCGACGCCACCGCCTACTGCGCCAGCAAGTTCGGGGTGGTCGGCTTCACCCGGGCCCTCGCCGCCGAGATGAAGGGCAGGGTCGGGGTGACCCTGCTGACGCCCGGGGGCATGCACACCGCCTTCTTCGACGAGCGGGAAGAGCAGTACCGGCCCGGTCCCGACGCCCGGCTGTGCTCGCCCGAGGCCGTGGCCGCGGCGGCCGTGTTCGCGCTGTCGCAGCCCGACGGGTGCGACGTCAAGGAGCTGGTGGTGGCGGCCTCGACCGAGAGCTCCTGGCCGTAGGCCACAGGCCTCCCGACGAGGCGG
>JAHWJR010000217.1 GCA_019348335.1 Actinomycetota bacterium | reverse complement strand
CGACGTTGACGGCCGCCACCGGCGGCCCCGACGGAGGAGGAACCCGAATGGCTGACGTCCGTGTCTCCAAGCACTACGAGCTGCCCGCCCAGAAGATGTGGGACCGGATCGGTGATCCGAGCAAGCTCTCTGAGTGGCACCCGGCCATCGAGAAGACAGAGATGCTCGACGACGGCAAGCGAAGGATCAACACCGTTGTCGGCGGGGCCCTCGTCTCCGAGACCATCCTCGAGCAGGCTGACCGGCACCACACGTTCCGGATCGACGACAGCCCGCTGCCCGTGGGCAACCTCGTCGCCACGATCCGCGTCCGGGACGAAGGCGAGGACGCCTGCTCGGTCGAGTGGGAAGCAACCTTCGAACCGGTCGGCGTGCCTGCCCATGAAGCCGTCGACCTGAACCGTGGGTTCTTCCAGGCAGGGCTCGACGCCCTCTGAGCAGCCTATGATCCGCCTCGACCGTCGCAACTAAGGCGGGCTGGCATCTAGTGGCGGTGGGGGGACATGGGGACACGAGGTGGGGCGCTGACGATCGGCCTCTCGATGGTGCTCGCCATCTTGCCGGCACCGCCGGCGCTGCCGGCCGAGTCGTCGGCGGTCAAGGCCGCGGTCCAGGTGACGAACGACGTCGGTCCCCTGCGCGCCCACTCATCGCCGCAGATCGCCGTCAACCCCACCAACGGGGAGTTGGTGATCGTGGAGGCCAACGTCCGCGGGGACCGCGCCTGCACCACCCACATCTCCGTGGACGACGGTCGGAGCTGGTCCCGCGGTGGTGAGCTCATGCGGGAGCCGTACCTCGACTGCACGCTCGGAGCCGAGTACGGACCGTACGCCACGCTCGCCTTCAGCCAGGACGGGACCCTCTACGTCGGCTTCGTCGGCAGCGAGTTCCTCGACCGCGCTCGTGACGACACCCCCCGGCACATCTTCGTGGCTCGGTCCGAAGACGGCGGGCGCAGCTTCAGCACCTCAATGGCATTCGAGGCTCCGGACGGCAACCGTGACATCGGCTTCAACAAGGGTCCCGTTGTCGCTGTCCACCCCACCGACAGCTCCAAGGTGTACGTCGGTTGGCGCCAGGGAGTCTTCCGCAACGCCAAGGAGAAGCAGAAGAGCAACGTCGCCGCCTCCGAAGACGGCGGACGCACCTTTGCCCCACCGGTCGACCTCACTGACGAGCGGGGAGGCGACTACCCGGGGCTGTCCGTCGACGGCAACGGCAACGTCCACGCCGTGTACTGGGCGAGGGTCTTCCCACCGGTACCGTTCGGGGACCCGGAGTCGCCGGTCAGTCCCATCTACTACCGGCGCTCGACCGACGGCGGGGCAAGCTTCGAGGAAGCGGCCGAGATCGATCCGGGCAACGCCGACGCCGAGCGCCCACCGGTCATCGCCGCCGACCCGAGCTCCGAGGCGGTGTACGTGGCGTGGAACAACCATGCGGAGCAGCGCAACGTGGGGGACGCCTTCGAGGGCGATCTCGAGATCTTCTTCCTCGCCTCGGTCGACGGTGGTAATTCCTGGGGTGACCGTCTCGTCCTGAATGACGACGGCGCCGACGTCGATCAGTACCTGCCCGGCCTCTCCATCGCCCCCGGCGGGAGGGTCGACGTGGCGTGGTACGACGACCGGCTGAACCCGGCCGAGCCCGAGGACGGCCTCCAGGACGTGTTCGCCACCTCCTCCACCAACCGAGGCGCGACCTTCTCCCCCAACGTACGGATCACGGACCGGAGCATCGATCGCACCATCGGAGTGTGGGGCAACAACATCGACAGCCACCACAACGTCGGTGTCGCGTCGACCGAGGACGCGACCCACTTCGCGTGGCAGGACACCCGCAACGGAGACCCCGAGGCCCAGGCGGAGGACGTCTACATGGCCAAGCTCGTCCATGGCTCGTCCGCCGACGCAACCGGCGCCGGCGGTTCCCGCCTCCTCTGGACGGTGGTCGGGGCGGCGGCAACGCTCGTGCTGGCCGGGGTCGCTCTGGTCGCCGCCTCGAGGTTGACCTCGCGTTCCCGCCGACCACAGCGAGCCTAGGGACGTGGTCCCGCCAGGCGACGGGCCGTCCTCGTGGACGGCGCCGATCCGGTAGCAGGGCGACTGGTGGCGGAAAGCCCTTCCTGGCGCAACGGGCTGCGGTTCGTCGGGGTGCTGGTGGCGTTCGCCGGCGTCGTGCTCGTCGTGGTGGCGGTGCAGCCCCGCCCCGCCGCGCTGCAACCCGGCGACACGGTCATCGTCAACGCCGACCGGCCCGGTATCGCCGCCCACAACTCCCCGGCCGTGGCCATGCATCCTCGACGTCCTGAGGTCCTGGTGGTGGCGGATCGCATCGACACGCCGGAGTTCTCCTGCTCGATCTCCCGGTCGACCAACGGTGGGTTGACCTGGGTGCCCATCGAGCTTCCGCTGGCTCCCGGGCAGCCGAACTGCCACTCGCCGGACGTCGCCTTCACTGCCACCGGCGAGTTGCTCGTGCTCACCACCGCCACCGGCGGACGGTTCAACCAGCCGGTCGGGGTGTGGCTCCAGCGCTTCCAGGAGGAACGAGCCCAAGGAGCGCCGTTGGCCGTTGCCGGGCCCGAGGCCTTCCACGCTCGGCTGGCAGCCCAGGGCGACGAGGTATTGGTGACCTGGGTGCAGGCCGGCCCGGCGGCGGCCGAGCTCCCGCTCGGTTTCCCCTCACCCCCCAATCCGATCCTTCTCGCCCGTTCCGATGACGGTGGCCGGAGCTTCGGGTCCCCGGTGCAAGTGAGCGAGGACGACCGCCTGGTGCTTCAGCCCACGGTGTTGTTCGGCCCGGACAACATGGTCGTGGTCGGCGCACTCGACCTGGGCGGTGACCGTTTCGACTACGAAGCCGATCACGGCGGCCAGGGGGGACCACCGAGCGATGAGCCCTGGCAGGTCGTCGCATGGACCTCTGACGATCAAGGAGCGAGCTTCGGGCCGGCGGCGGTCGTCGCCGACGGGTTGGTCCCGCCGTCACGCCTGATCGTGAACCTCGGGCCGACACCCGGGTTCGCCTGGGACCTGGGCTCCGGTCGGCTCTACGCCGTCTGGGACGCAGGCCGGGACGACGCCCGGGACGTGTTCCTCGCCTACTCCGACGACGCCGGGGCGACGTGGTCCCCTGCTCGGGCCATCCTTCCTCGTCCCGGTGCCCAGTACCTGCCGGCGGTGGCGGTGGCGCCCGACGGCCGGGTCGACGTGGTCCTCTACGACCGCAGTGCCGATCCGGCCGACGTGTTGGCAGAGGTGACCCTGGCCTCGTCCCACGACGGGGCAAGCACCTTCGTCGCCACCACCGTGTCGGGCACGGCGTTCGATTCCCGCATCGGCTTCGGCAGCGCCCAGGACCTTCCCCAGCTGGGCAGCCAGCTGGCCGTGCTTTCCGAGGAAGATCGCGCCCTTGCCTTCTGGGCCGACACGACCGCAGGCTCGGTGGCAACCAACATCCAGGACCTGGCGACGGCCACCGTTCACGTGACCGGATCCCAAGGCCCTCGGTGGCCGCTGGTCGCTACCGGTGGTGTCCTCGTCCTCATCGGGGTCGTGCTCACGTGGCGGTCAACGGGCACTCGGTCATCAGCGCCCCGACGCCTGGGTGAGGAGTAGCTCCCGCCAACT
>JAHWJR010000216.1 GCA_019348335.1 Actinomycetota bacterium | reverse complement strand
CCGTCAGCCTGCCCGAGGCTGCTACTGAAGCGCCCGGTCTCGGCCTATGTGCGAGCCCCCTTCATGATGGACACCGTCGCTCCGCCTCCTGCGGGGCGCGCTCGCGTAGTAAGCGGCGACGAGGTGTCCTTGGAGGAGACTCGCCGTCCTGCAGCACGAGGATCGTAACGTCGTCGCTCAGTGGGCCGCCGTTGGCCTCGCGTAGCTCAGCGACGAGCGCAGGGAGGTCGTCCGCTTTCAGCAACCGTTTCTCGGCGGTGTGCTCACCCAGCCAATGAACGAGACGCTCCTCGCCGAAGCGGTCGGCTGATCCGGGTGCGCTGCGACCCTCGACGACGCCGTCGGTGTACAGGAACACCACGTAGGGCGCCCGCAACGGGACGGTGAGCTGGACAGCCGGGCCGAGCCCGAGCCCCAGAGGCGGGGACGCGGTCACCGGAAACGGCCGGAGACCTTCGTCGTCGAGGAGCATGGGCGGGGGATGCCCGGCGACGGCAACACACAGCTCACCGGGGGTCAGCGCGCCCGTGCAGATGGTCGCGAAGCACTCGGGATCGTCCGTCTCGCTCTCGAGCAGGGCTTGGAGGTCGTCGACCCAGCGACCCGGTTCATCGGCGCCCCGGAGCGCTAGGGTTCGCCACCCGGCACGGAGGGCGGTGCCCAGGGCCGCGGCATAGGCGCTGTGGCCGGAGACATCCCCGATCACGAAGCGGACCGAGTCGCCCGTCTGCACCACGTCGAAAAAGTCACCGCCGAGGAGAAGAAACCGCTCGCCGGCCTCGTAGTGGGTGAGCACGTCGACCCGTCCGCACTCCAGGCGAGGCGCTGGCAACAGGTTCTCCTGGAGGCTCAGGCCAAGCTCGTTGCGCTCGGCGAGGGACCGGCGGGCCTCTTGTCTCACCTTGTCGAGCTCCGCCGCAGCCACGGCCTGGCGCGTCACGTCGACGACGACACCAGCCGTTCCCGTGGCCGGACGACCGTCGCCGAATGGTTCGCCCCGCGCCTCCAACCAGCGCATGGCACCGTCGGGACACACGATCCGGTAGACCGCTTCGTAGTGCCCCCCCGTTTCCAACGCCCGATCCGAAGCGGCAAGCAGCGCTGGCCGGTCCTCGGGCACGACCCGTTCGATCCAAGACTGGAAGGTCCCGTCGTACTCGCCGGGCCGCAGGCCGTGGAGCGCCTCGAGCCGTTCGTCCCAGACCGTCGTTCCCGAAGCGGCGTCGTAGGACCAGGTGCCCATGGCTCCTGCGTCGAGCGCCAGCTCGAGACGCCGCACCACGGCGCTGTCTTCGCGTCGACGGACCAACTCCGTGTCGCGACGCTCGCGTTCGGACGCAACGATGACGCCGAGGGCGGCGGCCGTCCCGATCACGGCGAGTCGCGGGAGCGACAAAGGCCCCGACCCGTCGTCGATCTCCATGCCGATCGCCACCACGATGGCAGCGAAACCCACCGCTGCCGTCGGGAGGGGCTTGGAGACGGCGGCAACGAGGAGCGGCGCGATCACGACCGTTGCCACCGGGACGACGTCCGCTTCCGTGGCGAACCGGACGCCAGCGATCACGCCCAACAGCGCGGTCCCCACGAAGAAGGACAAACCACGCGAGAGCACCGCCCGAGGCTACTGCGGCGCGGGAACCAGTTCCGGGCGGGACACGAGCGCCGGCGGACGTCATCTGCCGATCTTCCCGCCGCAGGGATGAGCGCCAGCGGGGACCTCCGAGCCGGCGACGATGGCGGCAACTCACGAGAATGGCGCCGACCTTGCGGCCGCGTCACCGAGAGGTTCCCGGGGAGCGGCGCCAGACTCCCTGAACCAGCCCGCGAGGAGGGCGAGTGCGATCCCCAGGTAGATCAGCCCTCCGGGGACCCACATCGTCACACCGGCGAGTTGCTGGTCGACGAGCGGAGTCACGCCCCACGCTTGCGTGGTCGCGGCGTAGGTGTCGTACCAGGGCGTCGGCGCGAAGGTGAGCAGCGCCGAGAGGAGGACCCCCTGGAGGGCCATGGTGAACACCAGCAGCAAGGCCGCTCCCCGGGGGACCCTCCGGCTCGCACGTGGGCTGAGGACAGCGGACCAGAACAGCAGCGCTGTCGCGATGAACGTCAGGTGTTCGAGCCCATGCAGCGCGTGCGAGCGGAGCGCTGCCTCGTACAGGGATGCACTGTGCCAGAGCCATAGGGCGCCCGCGTGGAGCACCCAGGCTGGGACCGGTCGGCGAAGTGTGTGTACGACCGAGTCAATTCGGGACCTTCGCGCTGCTCGCCGAACCGCCCGGCCAACAGAAGGGGAGAGTCCCCGCATCATCGTGGCGGACGCCCCTCCGGCGACGAGAAGCGGGGCGGCGACGAGGATGAGAGCGATGTGCTGGATCATGTGGGCGGAAGCGAGCGTGTTGGCGAGGGCGTCGAGGGGTGAGAGCAGCGCCAACGCCAGAGCGACGAAGCCGAGCGCACCGAGTGGCTGGCGCCAATCCTCTCCCCACCGGCTGGCGCGCGACGCCCCGCGCAGGTAGAGCAGAACGCCGGCGGTGATGCCGAGGACGACGAGTGGGTCGGCGTTCCACGCCACCCACACTTCGTGAGGCGCCAGCGCCTCGCCCTGATGCCCGAACACAGCGGTTGTCGACCTCAGCACGGATCGAGGACGACGGCGGGCATGCCGACGAAGAGCACGGCCACGATGAACAGGATCCCGAGCAGGAACCCAGCCAGAGCGATCTGTGCGTCATGCCCCCCTTCCGTTTCCGACGACTGGTCGTCTCCAGCGTGAGAGGTGCTGGCCGTACGGCGCCACCGGCGGTAGGCGAGAAGGGTCGTGACTGCAGCGGCGACGACCGCCAGTGCCGTCGCCAGCAGGGTCACCGCTGAGAGGAGCGGCAGGGACAGAACCTTTGCGTCCACGCCGACGGCGCACCACGCCTCTGCGAGCAGGTAGACGGCGAAGAAGTGCGTCATCCAGATTGACGGCCCTGCGATGAGGAGCCCGGTCAGGGCGAGGAACCGCCGTTGCTCCTCTGGGCTCGCAGCGGCTGTCGGCTCACCGTTGCCATCCCCCGCGGTCATGTCAGGTATGGGCCGACGTAGAGCGTGGTGAACCCGATGAGCCAGACGGTCACCGCCGCCGCCCAGAACCGTGCTGTGTTCGACGCGGTGACGTGCCGTCGCGGTGTGAGGGCATGCCGGTACCCCCACACCAAGGTCATGGCACCCATGACCAGTGCCACTCCGAGGACTCCGAAGCAGAACCCTCCCAGCGTGAAGAAGATCGAGCCATAGGCGTGATCGGTACCGCCGAACTCGAGCTGGGAGAAGCTGATGATCTGGAGCGCCATCGCGGCGGAGCCGAGGGCGAGCATGCCGGCGAGCGACAGACGAAGTCCCCTCTCGTCACCGATACGAATTCGCCGCACTGCGACATAGGCGGCAACCACGCCAGCGATGGCGAGAACGGCGCTCACCGCGAACAGCCGTCCATCCGGCAGGGCAATCCCGGCGGGCGGCCACACGTCGTTCTCCAGCCGGAGGTAGAAGTAGGTGAGCAAGAAGCTGGCGAAGGCGATGGCGACGAAAAGTATGGAAAGTCCCATTCCCCACTGCGCCACCACGTCGCTACCTCCGGCTCGGACGGGAACGC
>JAHWJR010000215.1 GCA_019348335.1 Actinomycetota bacterium | reverse complement strand
ACCGAGGGCAGGAGGGCGTCCTGCTGGGCCCGGTTGAAGCGGTGCACCTCGTCGAGGAACAAGATGGTGCCCTGGCCCCGCTCCCCCAGCCGCCGGCGGGCGCCCTCCACCACCTCGCGCACGTCCTTCACGCCAGCGGTGACCGCCGAGCGCTGCTCGAACGCCCGGCGGGTGGTGCCGGCGACCAGGCGAGCCAGCGTGGTCTTGCCGGTGCCGGGCGGGCCCCACAGGATCACCGACGACAGGCGGTCGGACTCGATCAGCCGGCGCAGGGGGCGACCGGGCCCGAGCAGGTGGTCCTGGCCCACCACCTCGTCGAGGGTACGGGGGCGCAGCCGGGCGGCCAGCGGCGCCGAGGCCGCCGCTCGCTCCTCGGCCGCTGCCGCGAACAGGTCGTCGGCGGCCACGGGGCCGACCGTACCGGGTGGCCGCCCGGCCCTAGGGGCGGAGGCGGTCCCGGCCGCGGTGGAGGAAGGTCACCTCCCGCACGTCGTGGCGGCCGAGCAGGCACATGAGCATCCGGGTCAGGCCGAAGCCGAACCCCCCGTGGGGCGGGCAGCCGAAGCGGAAGCAGTCGAGGAAGTAGTCGATGGGCTCCAGGGCCACGCCACCGTCGCGGGCCTGGCCCACCACTCGGTCGTAGCGATGCTCGCGCTGGGCGCCGGTGGTGACCTCGAGACCCTTCCACAGCAGGTCGAAGCTGCGGGTCAGGCCCGAGCCGTCCTCGGTGCGCATGTGGTAGAAGGGCCGCGTCGCTGCCGGGTACTCGGTGACGAACACCAGCTCGTGGCCGTGCTGACGGGCCACGTGCTCGCCCAGGGCCCGCTCCCCCGCCGGGTCGAGGTCCCCCGGCGGCTGCGCCGGCCCCGCCTTCTCCACGATGGTGCGAGCGGCTTCCAGGGGGATCCGGGGGAACGGCACCTCGGGCACCACCACCTCCACCCCGAAGGTGCGGCGGATGTCGTCACCGTGCTCGGCCGCCACCTGGGCCACCACCTGTTGCAACCAGCGTTCCTCGTAGGCCATCACCTCCTCGGCCGAGGCGATCCACGACAGCTCGACGTCGACGCTGACGAACTCGGTGTCGTGGCGGTCGGTGACCTGCGGGTTGGCCCGGAACACCGGGCCGATCTCGAACACCCGCTCGAAGCCGGCGGCCATGGCCATCTGCTTGTAGAACTGCGGCGACTGGGCCAGGTAGGCGTCGGCGCCGAAGTACCCGACGGTGAACAGCTCCCGCCCGGAGGCGTTGGGATGGGCGCGGAGCTTGGGCGAGTGCAGCTCGACGAAGCCTTCGTCGGCCCACAGCCGGCGCATGGCCCGCTCGGCGGTCGTCTGCACCTCGAAGGTGAGCAGGTTGGGGCGCCGGCGCAGGTCGAGGAAGCGCCAGTCGAGGCGCTGGTCGAGGGGCGAGGAGGCGTCGACCGGCAGCGGGGCGAGGACGGCGCCGACCACCTCGACGGCGTCCACGGCCACGGCCACGCCGCCGTCGTCGTCGCTGGCCACGACGGTGCCGGTGGCGTCGACGGCCGCCTCCTCGGTCATCCCCGGGCTCGGGCCCTCCAGCGCCAGGCGGCCCACACCGGTGCGATCGCGCAGCCAGACGAGCCGTCCGCCGTCGTGCATGCCGTCCACCCAGCCGCAGACCCGCACCCGCCGCCCGAGGTGGCCCGGAAGCTGGGAGACGGGGACGCGCTCGGCACTCACCCGCCGGTCCCGCGCCCGGGCGGGGGTTGGAGCAGCTCGATGGTGACGCCGTCGGGGTCGCGCAGGTAGGCGAGGCGGGCGCCCTCCAGGGGGCCGGCCCGCACCTCGACGGGCGCCGGGCTCACCGGCTCGGCCCCGCAGGCCACGGCGTGGGGATGGGCGGTGGCCATGTCGTCGACCCGGAGGCAGAGGTGGACGTTGCCGGGATGGGCGGTGCCGGCAGGGTTGGGCTGCTCGTCGCGGTCGAGGTACTCGAGCAGCTCCAGGGCGATGCCGCCGGGGAGGTCGACCCAGCACCGGCGGATGCGCACCCCCGGGTAGCCGACCATGGTGGCCACGCCCGGGCCGTCCAGGAGCTTGTGGTCGCGGGCGGTCACGCCGAGCAGCGCCTCCCAGAAGGCGACCGACCGTTCGAGATCGGCGACGGTGACGCCCACGTGGTGCACGGCGGCGAAGGAGCCGACACCGGCGTCGTCGCTGTCGGGCCCGGTGGTCACGTCGCCTCGGCCTCCACCTCGCTCAAGGCGTCGTCGAGCAGGCCCACCCCCTTGGCCGCCAGCGTCTCGCTCAGCACCAGCGGCGGCGACAGCCGCAGCACGGGGCCGGCGCCGGCGGTCAGGATCCCTCGCCGGGCCAGGGCGAAGAGCAGCCGGCGGGCGGTCTCGGGGGCGATGCGCTCCTTGGTGGCCCGGTCGCGCACCAGCTCGAGGCCGAAGAGCATCCCCCGCCCCCGCACGTCGCCCACCAGGGGGTGGCGGGCCTGCAGGTCGCGCAGGCCGGCGAGCATGGCCGCCCCGACCCGGCGGGCGTGCTCGAGCACCGTGCCGTCCTCCAGCAGGGCCAGGGTGGCGGCGCCGGCGGCACAGGCCAGGTTGCCGCTGGCGAAGGTGGAGGCGCCGGCGCCCGGCCGCCCGAAGCGGCCGGCGTCGAGCACCTCCCGGCGGGAGGCGATGAGCGAGATGGGATAGCCCGAGGCCAGGCCCTTGCCGGCGAGGAGCACGTCGGGCACCACGCCGGACTGCTCGAAGGCCCACATGGTGCCCGTGCGCCCCATCCCGGTGAGGATCTCGTCGAAGATCAGCAGGGCGCCGGTGCGGTCGCACAGCTCCCGCAGGTGGGCCAGGAACTCCGGCGGCTGGGGGATGACCCCGCCCACGCCCTGGACGGGCTCCACGATCACCGCCGCCAGTTGCTGCTCGGTCGACTGCTCGTGGACCCGGTCGACGAAGCGGGCGCACGCCACCCCGCAGGTGTCGCGGTCGAGCCCGAAGGCGCACCGGTAGCAGTAGGCGCTGGGGCTGTGGTGCACGCCGGCGGGGAACGGCCCGTAGCCGTGCTTCAGGGGGAAGCCGCCCATGAGGGCCATGGAGCCGATGGTGCGCCCGTGCCAGGCGTGGTGGAACGAGATGACCTCGTAGCGGCCGGTGAACGACTTGGCCAGCCGCAGCGCCGCCTCCACCGCCTCGCTGCCGGTGCTGTACATCTGGAAGGTCTGCAGCTCCGGCGGCAGCGTGGCGGCCAGGGCCTCGAAGAAGGCGGGGCGGGCCGGCGTGGCGAAGTCGAAGTAGTGCAGCAGGCGTTCGGCCTCGGCGCCCAGCGCCGCTGCCACCCCCGGCGGCGAGTGCCCCAGGTTGGCCACCACCGCGCCGGAAGAGAAGTCGACGAAGACGTTGCCGTCGACGTCGCGGACCAGGGCGCCGGCGGCGTCGCTGATGGCCAGCTGCAACCACTGGGCCGCCGGCGAGGAGTTGCCGGCGTGGTGGACGGCGTCTCGGGCCCACACCTCGGCCGAGCGCGGCCCGGGCAGGGCGGTGCGCACACGGGGCACCTCGTCGTCCGCCAACTGGGCGAGGGGGACGTCGCCCGTGTCGGGTTGGCTGGTCATCCGCCCGTGTGGGTCACGCTCGCCGGGCCGGCGCCGGCGCTGTGCAGCGGCCGCTGCTCCCGGTGGA
>JAHWJR010000040.1:6136-12414 GCA_019348335.1 Actinomycetota bacterium | reverse complement strand
CACCGACGTTGCCGAGCTGTCGAACTTCGTCCTGGTGCTCACCCAGGCCGATGCGTTGGGCATGCCCATCGGCCGGGTGCTGCGCACCCAGGCGGCGGAGATGCGGTCCAAGCGCCGGCAGTGGGCCCGGGAGAAGGCGGCCAAGCTGCCGGTGAAGATCCTGCTCCCCCTGACCCTGTTCATCTTCCCCGCCATCATGGTGGTGACCCTGGGGCCGGCCGTACCGGGCATCGCCAACGCCTTCTAGTGGCCGGCGGTGTGGGCTCGACCCCCTTCCGGCCTCCCATCACCGCCCTGCGGTGGGGTGCCGTGGCGCTGGGGCTGGTGCTGGCCGCCACCGGGGCGAGCAGACCCACCGGCCCCATGGCCGCGGGCGGCTTGGTGCTCATCGGGTACGCAACCCTGCGCACGGCCCGGCCCATCCCGCTGCACGAACGGTCGCTGAGGACCTCCAGCCTGGCCGAGGCGGGGCTGCACCTCGCCGTGGTGGCGGCGACCGGGTTCTGGGAGTCCCCCTACGTGGTGTCGCTCCTCACCGCCGTCGTGGTGGTCGGCTTCGCCCGGGGGTTCAACGCCGCGCTGCGCATCGCCGCCGCATCGGCCATCGCCCTCGCAGTCCCGTACCACCTCCTCAGCACCACGTCCTCGGACCGAGCCGTCGCCCTGACGTTCCAGTGGAGCACCGAGCTGCTCCTCGTGGCGGCCATCGCCGGCTACGCCCGCCGGTTCTGGGTGGAGGTCGACGAGCGCCACCATCGCGACCTCGATCGCATCGACCGCCTCGCCGAGGCGAACACCCTCCTCACCTCCCTGCACGAGGTGGCGCAGGCCCTGCCGACGTCGCTGGACCTCGACCAGGCGCTGGACTCCGTCGTCGCGCGCGCCCGGACCTTCTGCGACCTGCGCACCGTGGTGGTCCTGCTCCCCGAGGACGCCGGGCCGGGATGGACAGTGGCCCGCCAGTCGGGGGCGCGCCTTCCGGCCCGCTTCGAGCTCGACGCCCTTCCCTCCCCGCTGGTGGCGCTGGTCGCCGCCCCGGCACGGGCTCGGCGGGTCGAGCTGGCCGAGAGCGAGGGCCTCGTCGGTCGGTCGCGCTCGGCGCTCTACGTGCCCCTGGGCGCTCGTGACCAGCTGGTCGGCCTCCTGGCCCTGGAGCACGACCGGCCGCGGTGGTTCTCGGCGCGCGACGCCGAGGTCCTGGACGGCTTCGCCGAGGGGGCGGCCCTGGCCCTCGACAACGCCCGGCGCTTCGGCACACTGCGCACGGTCAGCGTGGACGAGGAGCGCAGCCGTATCGCCGGCCAGCTCCACGACCACGTCGGCCAGTCGCTGGCCTGCCTCGCCTTCGAGGTCGATCTCCTCGTGCGGCAAGCGAACAGCGACGAGCTCCGCGACGGCCTCGAACATCTCCGGGACGGCCTCCGCTCCGTCATCGGTGACATCCGCGACACCCTCTCGGACCTGCGCACCGAGGTGACCGAGGACCGGGGCCTGGTGGAGACGGCCGAGGCGTTCCTGGCCCGGGTGCACCAGCGCAGCGGCCGCCCGGCGGTCCTGCACCACGGCCCCTGTCAGCGGCTGCCGCTCGCCCAGGAGCGGGTGCTGTGGCGGGTGCTGTACGAGACGGTGAACCAGTCGCTGCGACGCGGGGACTGCACCGTCGAGGCGTGGTGGACCTGCGACGGCCGCAGTGCCGAGCTGGAGGTGACCACCGACGTCGACGGCTTCGACCTCCACGAGGGGGCGCCGCCGGGATCGTGGGTCCACGCACTGCGGGAGGCGGCGGCGGGGATCGGGGCACGCGTGGAGATCGAGGAGCTCGTCGAGGGCGCCTGGCAGCTGCGGTGCTCGCTGGCGGGCTCTCGCACCGCACCATGAGCGTGCGTGTCGTGTTGGCCGACGACCACCGGATCCTGCGGGAGGGGTTGCGCCGATCGCTCGAAGCCCAGGGCCTCGACGTGGTGGGCGAGGCCGCCGACGGTGAGGAGGCCATCGAGCTGGCCGAGGCACTGCACCCGGACGTGGTGCTGATGGACGTGACCATGCCGGTGCTCGACGGGGTGGAGGCCACCCGCCGCATCCGTCACCGGTTGCCGGCGGTGCGGGTGGTGGTGCTGACCATGCATGCCGACGAGGCGACCATGGCCCGGGCCATCCGGGTGGGTGCCGACGGCTACCTCGTGAAGGACTGCTCATCCGACGAGATCGCCGACACCGTGCGCCTGGTCGCCGCTGGCGAGACGCCGGTGTCCCGGCAGGTGGCTGCATCCATGCTGGACGAGGTCCACAGGGTGCCGGACAGCGGTGCCGAGGAGCTGGTCTCCAAGCGGGAGGAGGAGGTGCTGCAGCTCATCGCCGACGGATGCTCGAGCGCCGAGGTGGCCGACCGGCTCTACATCAGCCAGAAGACGGTGAAGAACCACCTCGCCTCGATCTACCAGAAGCTCGATGCCCGCGACCGCACCCAAGCGGTCCTGCGAGCGGTCCGCATGGGCATCGTGCGCCTGGGTTGAACGCCGGGGAAAGGGCCGTTCGGCCTATCCAGCGAAGCGCCGCCGGTGCCGACCATAGAAGTACCAACGCAAAGCCCCACCGGGGCCCACCCCTCAAGGAGAACACTGCGATGACGACGTACTTCCACACCATGGTCAGCTACCTGCAGGCCCGCTTCAACACCGACGAGCGTGGCGCCGCCCTCGTCGAGTACGCCCTTCTGGTCGCCCTCATCGCCGTGGTCTGCATCGGTGCCCTGACCCTCCTGGGCGGTGGCATCCGGGACAAGTTCACCCAGGTCAACAACAGCCTGTAACCCTCGGTCGCAACCGACCGACCCAGAGAGGCGGGCCCTCGTGGCCCGCCTCTCTCGCGCGCCGGCACGGCCCGGGCTCCGAGCAGCGTTACACCACGACGAGCGCGGCAGCGCGTGGCCCCCTGAAGGTCACCGGCGGAGCACCCGTCGACCTGGTTCTCGACCCGACCGACGCCGCACCCGTCGTGGTCAACGACATGGTCCTGGTCAGGTCGTCGTCACGACGTGCCGTCGACGGCGGTCCAGCTCCCGAGCGAGCCGGGGGCCACCGGGACGGGCTCGGGCGCACGGCGGGCGCCCACGGGACCGGCGCGGTCCACCGTGGCCCGGAACGCCCCGGCCAGCAAGGGGGCCAAGGGCGCCGGCAGCTGGACGGCGTCGCGCAGCGCCTCCTCGACCCGACGGGAGGGCAGGAACACCGGTGCGGCCGTGGTCTCCCCGCCGAGCGCCGGGAGGGACAGGTCGGACAGGGCCGCCGCCAGCTCGGCCCGTCCCCGCGGGTGGCGGGGCGCGACGTTGAGCACCGGCACGATGCGCCTCGGGGGGACCCCGAAGTCGGACAGGTCGGCCAGGACCCGGACCAGGGCGTGCAGGCCCTTGACCCCGGGGCGCCCCACGGCGAACACCACGTCGGCGCCGGCGGCCGCGGTACGGGCCATCAGGTTGCGCTCTTCGATGTCGACCGACCCACCCACGTCGTCGCCCTCGAAGTCGGCGGTGACGTCGCACACCACCACGGGGAACGTGCGCCGCAGGGAGTCGAAGGCGGCCTCGAAGGCGACCGGGCGCAGGGTCGACCAGTAGCGCGCCCGCCGCAGTCCGAGCAGGAGGTGATACCCCCGCTCGACGACGTGGAAGGTCAGCGCCTCGACCTGGTGGCGAGTGGGCCGGCCACTGCGGTGGGCCTCGACCAACTCCTGCACGCCGGGAACGACGTCACGGACGTCGTGGAGCATGGCCTGCTCGGCGTTGCGGGCGAGATCGGCGAGCAGGACACCACCACGGTGGTCAGGGTCGTCGGCCAGGCCCTGGCAGAGCGCGGCAGCGACCGTGGAGGCTCCCGTCCCCCCGGGGCCGCACACCGCCGCCACCATCGAAGAGCCGGGAACGACGTCGAGGTCGGCCGGCGTGGCGGCATCGAGGTCGACCGGGGCGGGCAGGCCGACGAGTGAGGCATGGGTGGCAAGGGCGTCGAGCAGCGCCTCGCGCGTCAACGTGGAGGGCAGCACGGCCGCCGCGCCCAGGGCCAGCCAGTCGCGCCGCTGGGCGCGGTCGTCGACCACCAGCACCACGGCCCCGGCCTCACGGACCGCACGCACCAGGTCGCGGTCGACGACGGGAAGACTGCCGTCGAGCAGCGCCGCCGAGCAGGGCCGGCCGCCGGCCAGGCGGGCACGCACCTCTTCGACCGACAGGCACTTGAGGAACTCGGCGGGAAGGGCGGCGCTGGTCGACCACCGTCCCACCGAGCGGAACCACTCCGCCCGGGGCCGGGCCAGCCCGAGCACGACGTAGCGTTCGCCGGCCATCAGGAGCCCCCTTCGCCCCCGTCGTCGAGCCCGGTGGTCCGGGCCAGGCTGACCACGCCGGCTGCCGAGGCCCGGGCGATGGGCTCGAGGTCGGCGGGGGGCACGGCCAGCACCACGGTGAGGCCCCCGGCACCGCCCACGCGATCGTCACCGCCGAGCACCCGCACCACCAGCGCGTCGCGGCTGACCGTGGAGGTCTCCGCCGTGCCGCCGGCCGTGTACGTGGCGATCACCGCCACCCGGTCGCCGTCCCCGAGGAGGTTGGGATCACCGCCGAGAGCATTCCCCGGGTCGACCGCCAGCGAGATCTGCGCCCGCCGGGGGCCGCCGGCGGGCTTGGCCACGTCGCCGGTCTGGACGAGCTGGCCGGCGGTCATGGAGCTCAGGGCGGTGGCGCCGTCGAGCAGATCGACATCGGTGAAGGCCACCTGGCGCTGGGCGTCGGGGAGCTCGAGGGGCACGAGGGACAGTTGGTCGCCAGCGAGCCGCTCACCCGCCGGCACGTCGACGTCGACCACGACGTAGGAGGTGTCAGGACCGCTGCTGGCGGCGGTGTAGGCGGCGAAGACGCCCACCGCGCTGGCGGCCACCAGGAAGCCACCCACGACGGCCCGTCCGCCAGGGAGGCTGCGGGCCCGGTGCAGCGGACGGGCGGAGCGTGGCGGTCCCGACCCGTTGGACAGGTCGGGTGAGGCGGCGGGAGCGGTCCCGAGATCGGCCATGGGCGGTCCTTGTGCGGTGGCGGGAGCGGGGAGGGCCAGGACCCGCCGCACCGGCACCCTTCCGCCCCGGCGGGCAGCCCCTGTCCGATCGGCGTGGACCATAGCGCGGGGCCCCGGGGGGCCCGCAAGGTCAGTGTGCACCGTCTGGGGCTCCCGGAAGGCCAGAGAAGGCACCGAAACGCCACGACGGGTGCTCGGTGCGCTAGGCTCCCGGCGTGGCCCCTGAAGAGATCGTCTGGATGAGCACCCAGGAGGCGGCTCGCCGCCTCGGCATCACGCCCCGCACCCTCTACCGCTTCGTCGACGAGGGCTCGCTGCCGGCCTACAAGATGGGCCGGGTCTTCCGGCTCAAGCAGTCCGACGTCGACACCTTCATCGAGGCAGCGAGGGTGCAGCCGGGCAGCCTCGAGCACCTGTACCCGGAGCGCAAGCCCGCCTCCACCCCGCCCGTCGACAGCACGACCCCGACCGAGTAGGTGCCAACCGAGCCGGGGCGTTGCCTACGGCTCGATCAGCGCCTCGGTGATGGCGTCGGCGGCGACGTAGCACGGCCCTTCCGTGCCCGGCCCCGGCCCGGGCCAGACGGTGACCACGTCGGCCCCCACCGCCCGCAGCGTGCCGACCACGACGTCACCGCCCCGGGTCACCAGAGCCACGTCCGGCCGCTGGTGGACCACCCGACCGAGCGCCTCCACCAGCAGGGTGTCGGCGGCGGCCACCCGGTCGCCGGATGCGGGAGCGTGTCGCTCCCCCGGCGAGGGCCTCACGGTGGTGACCGCCGCCAGCCGGAGGTGGGCGGCGACGCCGGTGTCGGACCGCACGACGCAGTAGTCACCGCCGACACCTTCGACCACGCCGGCGTGGGCCCGACCGGTCTCGGTGCGCACCACGACACGCGAGCCCCGTTCGGCCAGGTCGACGAGGGTCCCGGCGAGGGAGGCCTCCTCCTCGGCGGCCTGGCGCAGCGCCCGCTCCCTGGCCCGCGCCACCCGGCCGGCGCCGGCCCTCCCCTCGTCGAGCAGCTCGACCAGCGGGTCCCGCTCCGGCATCGCCAGAGGGTAGTGGAGGGCCCGCCTCCGACGGTCGGGACGACCGGCGCTCACGGGATGAAGCGGCCCTCCACGCGGTTGTCGGGACCGAAGCCCATCCATCGAGGATCGCCTGCCACGCCGACCTGCAGGACGTCCAGCTCGGCACCGACCTCTGCGGTCGCCTCCC
>JAHWJR010000040.1:0-6036 GCA_019348335.1 Actinomycetota bacterium | reverse complement strand
CATGGCAGGATCGGCGGCGTGTCGAGCTGCCATCGCTTGATCCTGTCGCCGGGCGGCCGGCTCGTCATCGTGAAGGAGGCGGCCTCGGGCGACGCCGCCGATCGCCTGCGGCGGGAGGCGGAGATGCTGCGCCAGGCTTCCCACCCCGGGGTGGTGGAGCTGGTCGGCATCGACGAGCTCGACGGTGGTGGGGCGGCGCTGACCACGGTGTTCGTGGCCGGCGGCACCCTCGGGGACAGCGCCGGCCGCCTCGAGCCGGCGGCCATGGCCCGGGTGGTGGCCGGGCTGGCGACGACCTTGGCCGACCTCCACGACCGGGGCATCGTCCATGGGCGAGTCAGCGCCGATCACGTCCTGCTCGCCAGCACCTCCGGGAAGCCGGTGCTCTGCGGCCTGGCCGAGGCACGAACCGTGGAGCGGCCCGCCGAGGCAGCACCCGACGCCACCGACGACACGGAGGCGTTGGCGGCCCTGGTCGCCACGCTCACCTCTCCCGGCTCCGACCCCCTGACCGGCGCGCTGCGCCAGGCAGTCGAGCGGTGGCACGCCGGCGCCGCCCGCCCAACGTTGCGGAGCCTGGCGGTCGCCCTGGCCGGACTCGTCCCCGACGAGCCGCTGGCGGCGGAGCCTGGCACCACCACCGGGCGCTCCCTGCCGCCCCGCCGGCGATCGGCACCCCACCGGCGCCCGGGGCTTCGGTGGCTCGGTGTGGCCGGCGCCGGCGCCGGCGCCGTAGCGGTGGGGATCGTCGCCGCCGTCGCTCTGGCCTCCGCCGGCGGCGAGCCGTCCTCCCCTGCCGCCGTCAACCCCCCGGTCGCCGCGGCCGTGCCCGAGCGGTCCACGTCGACGTCATCCCCGGCAACCACGAGCACCGTCCCACCTCTGACCACCGTCCCGCCGCCCCCGACCACCGAGGCACCGGTCCGGGTGTTCCCGCCGCCCGAGTGCCCTCCGGCCGACCCGCCGGCGGCCGACGTCGACGGCGACGGATGTCCCGACCCGGTCGAGGTGAGCGACGGCGTGGTGGCCGCCGCCGGCGCCCGCTGGCAGGTGGGCGCCCCCGACGACCTCGTCGTGATCGGTGACTGGGACTGCGACGGGCTCGCCACACCGGCCGTGGTGCGCCCGTCCTCGGGCCACGTCTGGACGTTCCCCCGCTGGGCCGACGACAGCGACGGCGACGGCGTGGTGGCCGAGCCGGTCGGCGTGGTGCCGGCACCGGTGTCGAAGGCCACCGTGGTGGAAGACGCCGGTTCGTCCGGTGGGGGTCGCTGCGACGGCATCGAGGTGATCGCCTCGGGCGGCGACCGCCGGCTCGTCGACGCCGGCGCCTGAGCGATGGGCGTGGTCAGGACCTCGCCGACGGCTCCAGGCGCATGGCCACCTCGTTGGCCAGCAACCGGCCGGCGACGGTGAGCGACAGTCGGCCACGGCGATGCTCGACCAGACCGTCGAGGCCGTCGGCATCCAGCGCCTCCGCCGGCACCCCGGCCCGGGTGCGCAGCGCCAGTTGGAGCCCCTCCAGCCGGCGTTCCTCTTCGCCCAGGTGCTCCTCGGCGGCCATCGCCGGGAGGCCGGCGTCGACGAGAGCCAGATAGCGCTCGGGTGTGCGCACGTTCCACCAGCGGCGACCGCCGGCGTGGGAGTGAGCCGCACACCCGAAGCCCCGGTAGTCGCCCTGCGACCAGTAGCAGAGGTTGTGGCGGCACTCGTGCCCGGGACGTGCCCAGTTGGACACCTCGTAGCTGGGCAGGCCGGCGGCCACGAGGACCGCCTCGGCTGCCAGGTACTTGTCGGCCTGGTCGTCGTCGTCCGGGTGGCGCGCGGGGTCGGCAGCGAGGGGGGTGCCGGACTCCACCGTCAGCCCGTAGGCGCTGACGTGCGGGGGCCCCAGGTCGACGGCGGCGTCCAGCGTGCGCCGCCAGTCGTCCAAGGACTCTCCCACCGCGCCGTAGATCACGTCGAGGTTCCACGACGAGAAACCGGTGGCCGCCACCGCCACTGCCGCCCGGCGCACGGTGGCAACGTCGTGGGCACGGTCCAAGGCGGCCAGGACATGGGGCACGAGGGACTGGGCGCCGATGGAGATGCGGGTGACCCCTGCCCGCCGGTAACCCTCGAGGCGCTCGGCATCGATCGTCTCGGGGTTGCACTCCACGCTGACCTCGGCGTCCGGCGCCAGGGGCACCGCGGACAGGACAGAGCCCAGCTGCTCAGGAGTGAGCAGCGACGGTGTCCCGCCGCCGAAGAACACGCTGCCGGCCGCCGGCAGCCCCGCCCGGACGGCGGCCTCGATCTCCCGGCGCACACCGTCGGCATAGCGGGCCAACAGGTAGATGCGGTCGTCCCAGGTGGCGAAGGCGCAGTAGTCGCAGCGTCGCACGCAGAAGGGAACGTGCACGTAGACGCCGAACGGCGCCTGGTTCCTCGGGGGGCCAGCGTGGGCCGACAGAACGCTCAGGGCGTCAGGCGCAGGTCGAGCTGGTTGAGGCGGGCGCGAGCGCCCTCGGGATTGGTGTCGAGCAGGCACGCCACGGTGCGCAGGTCGTCGCGACGAATGGTGAGCATCCGTCCGTTGAAGTCGCCCCGTTGCACCTGGATCATGGCCAGGTATCGACCCAAGAGCTCGGCTTCGGGAGTGCGGAGCGCGTTGAGACGGAGGAGGTCGATGGTCACGGGGCTGTCGCGGTCGTCACCGGAGGACGACAGCACCTCGCCGTCGTCGAGGTCGAGGACCGGCTGCTTGCCGTCGGTGTCGCGGGGAAGGAGCTGGTCGACAGGCACGCTGTAGAAGTGAGCCAGGCGCTGGAGCCGAGGCACCGAGATGGCCCGCTCGCCTCGCTCGTAGGCGCCGAGGACCGACGCTTTGAACTCCTGCTCGGAGGCTGCCTCCACGTCCTGCAGCGACAGGCCCTTCTGCTTGCGGATGGCCCGCAGCCGGTTCCCCACCTTGACGGCATAGCTGGCGTCGACGCCTTCTTCGGCCGTAACCGGATTGTCGACACCCATTTTTGACGCCCCCGCCTCGTCCGCCCCTTTCGTGCAGGATACGCCCGAGTCACTCTCCGCGACAATGACTTTGAACACGTTGGGTCATCGTTCGTCACCGTGCGGGTGCGACCAACCCGGCACGGAGCGCGCCCAGCAAGGTGGCGACGGCGATGGCCGCCGTCTCCGCTCGCAGGACCTGGGGGCCGATCCCCACCTCGGGCAGGCCCCGTGCCTGCTCCTCGTCGCTCCAGCCCCCTTCTGGGCCCACCAGCACCGTCGGCTGGTCCAGCGTGGGCGGCTGGCCACCGCGACAGGCCAGCGCCGCCCCCGGCCGGCCTGCCGCTGCGTCGAAGTCCGTGAGGTCGGTCACCTCGGGCAGGTAGGTGCGTCGGCACTGCATCGCCGCCTCGCGCGCCACTCGCCGCAGCCGGCGAAGGTGCCGGTCAGCGCGTTCGCCGTCCCAACGAACCACCGAGCGGGCGGCCAGGAACGGCACCACCCGGTCGATCCCCAGCTCGGTGAGCTTCTGCACCGCCAGCTCCGGTCGGTTCCCCTTGGTGAGGGCGATGGCCACGGTCAGCTCCGGACGCGGCGCCGAGGTCACCACCACGTCGCCGGAGCGTTCCAGGCGCTCGCCGGCCACCAGGTGGCACGGGCACCAGCGCCCCGCCCCGTCGGCGGCAGTGACCAGCTCACCGGGGCGCAGTCGCAGCACCTGGGTCAGGTGGTGCCGGTCGCCCTCGTCCAGCTGCGGCCGCTCCAGATCGGCCACGAAGACGTGCGCGGCCGCCCGGTGATCGGGGAGCGCCGGCACTACTTGAACGCGCTGCGGATCCTGGAGAGCAGTCCGGCGTCGGCCGGCGCCACCTCGTCGCCGCGCTCCGCCGCCAGCCGCCGCAGGAGCTCCTCCTCCACCGGGTTGAGCTGGGTGGGGGCGTCGACGACCACGGTGACGAGCAGGTCGCCCCGGGCCCGGCCCTCCACGTGGGGCACCCCTCGGCCCCGCAGGCGGAACACCCGTCCCGTCTGGGTGCCGGCCGGGATGACCAGGTCCTCGGTGCCGTCGAGCGTCTCGTACCTCAGGTGCGCGCCCAGGGAGGCCTGGGTGACGGGGATGTGCAGCTCGTGGACCAAGTCGTACCCGGAGCGCTCGAAGCGCTCGTGGGGCTGGACCCGGAGGTGAACGTACAGATCGCCGTTGGCGCCCCCCTGCACGCCCGCCGCCCCTCGCCCGGCCAGACGCAGGGTGGAGCCGTGGTCGACGCCGGCGGGGATGTCGACGTTCCAGGTGCGGGTCTCGGTGCGACGGCCCTCGCCGCGGCAGTCCGAGCAGGCTTCGCTGACGACGCTCCCCCGGCCGCCACAGCGGGGGCAGGGGCCGGCGGTGACCATCTGGCCGAGGATCGACTGGCGGACGCGGCGCACCTGTCCCGCTCCGCCACACTCGGCGCACGTCGTGGGCGACGTACCAGGGCGGGCGCCGGAGCCGTCGCACGTGGGGCAGGTGACCGGCAACCGCACCTCGACCTCGCGGCTGACCCCGAAGACGGCCTCCTCGAACTCGAGGTCGAGCGCCACCTCCATGTCGGCTCCTCGCGGAGGACCGGAGCGGGTGGCGCCTCCGCCGAAGGGCCCGGCCCCGCCGAAGAAGGCGTCGAAGATGTCGCCCAGGCCGGCGCCGTAGGCACCGCCGCCACCATTGCCCCTGCCGGCGCCCACCCCCTCGGGGCCGAAGGTGTCGTAGCGGCGACGGCGCGCCGGGTCGGCGAGCGTCTCGTAGGCGACAGCGATCTCCTTGAACCGCTCCTCGGCCGAGGGATCGGCGTTGGTGTCGGGGTGCAGCTCCCGGGCCATGCGCCGGTAGGCGCGCTTGATCTCCTCGGTCGAGGCCGAACGCGAAACGCCCAGGAGCTCGTAGTAGTCGGCGGCCATGTCAGGCGTCGTCGCTCAGGCGCCGTCCCAGGCGCTGGCTGACCATGGCCACCGCGGCCAGGGCCTTGGGATAGTGCATCCGGGTCGGGCCGAGCACGCCGATGGCGCCGGCGACCTCGCCCTCGACCTCGTAGGGGGCAACGACCACCGAGCACTCCAGAAGCGACTCGACACCGTGCTCGCCGCCGATGGCCACCGACAGGCCCCGGTCGAGCACGTCACGGAGCAGCCCGACCACGACGTACTGCTGCTCGAGGATGCCGAGCACCCGCCGGACACTGTCGACGGCGTCGAAGGCGGCGGCCATGCGGCTGGCCCCGCCCACGAAGACCTGTTCCGGATCGGGTCGCTGCGCCGCCGATCGCAGCGCCGAGACGGCGGCGGCGTCTGCGGCGTCGACCAGCGAGTCGCCCGACGGCGGCACCGGCGGAAGGTCACTGAGGGGCCTGCCGATCAGCCACCGCGACAGGTGAGCGGTGGCGGCGGCCAGGCGGCCCTCCCCGATCTCGTCGGCCAGCTCGAGATGGGCTTTGGTGACCGCGCCGTTGGAGAGCACGGCCACCACCAGGACGTGGCGTGCCCCGAGGCCCACGAGCTGCACCGACCGGACGGTGGCGTCCTCCGGCGGTTCGCCCACGACCACCGACGCGTAGTCGGTGAGACCCGAGAGGAGCCGGCTGGTGTCGTGCAGCATCTCCTCGAGCGCACCGTGGGCCTTGGCGAAGAAGCTCCCCACCTGTTGGAGCTCGGTCTCGTCGAGGGGCCCCGGCTGCACCAGCGTGTCGACGAAGAAGCGGTAACCCTTGTCGGTGGGCACCCGGCCGGCGCTGGTGTGGGGCTGGTGGAGGTAGCCCTCCTGCTCGAGGGCCACCATGTCGTTGCGGACGGTGGCCGGCGACACCGCCACGTGAGGGGCGCGCGCCACATGGGTCGAGCCGACCGGCTGGGCCGTCTCGATGTACTCCTCCACCACCACCCGGAGGATCGCTTTTCGTCGTTCGTCCATCATCGGCTGGCACTCGATGCTATCGAGTGCCGGACGGGTACCGCCTGCGGGCAGCGGACGGTGCATCCCCGGAGCAGCGCCTGGGCAAGGCTGAGGAGCAGGGCCCC
>JAHWJR010000214.1 GCA_019348335.1 Actinomycetota bacterium | reverse complement strand
GCGGGGTCCACGCCGGCGGCCACGGCGCGTGGCACCGTAAGGACATGGAGCGAGCACCGGGCGGCGGCGCCACGGTGGAGGGCTCGGTCACCTCGGGCCACGCCGACGAGCTCAGCGCCGCGCCCGGAGCCCTGGCCGAGCGTGTGCACCCCGGCGGGTCGGTCACCCGCGTCGACGCCAACGGACGGTGCCATCTCCTGGCCAACGTCCGGGCGGACGGCTCCACCTCCGTGGTCATCCGCCAGGACGAGGGGAGGAGCTGGCATCTTGCCGTGCCCGGCCCCACCGGCCGCAACGGGTACGAGCTGCACCTCTCCGACGCGGTGATCTCCACCGACGACGCCGCCTTCACCGCCATCCGCCGCGCCGGAGGGGCCTGGGTGCTCGTGGTGGTGGAGGGAACCGTCCACATCACTGGTCCGACCGCTCCTCCGGTCGAGGTGTCCGCCCTCCAGGCGGTGAAAATCTCGTCTCGGGGGATCGGCACGCGGCGCGACCTGTCCCCCGCCGAGGTGGAGGCCCAACCCTGGGTGGTGCGCAACCGGGCCCGTGACGGCCACGTCGTTCCCACCTCCCCGGGCCCCCAGCGCCTGGCACTGCCGCAGCCGGCGGCCACCCCGCCACCGGCCCCCGGCAACGAGGGTGCGTCGGTCGAACGCCTGCTCAGAGTCGCTCGCCGGGGGGCGGCCGGCGGGAAGCGCCTGTTCGAGCAGCTGGTTCCTCGGTTGGCTCGGTTCGTCGTCATCGCCGTGGTGGGACTACTGATCCTGCTGCGAAAGGAAGTGGCAGCGGAGCGGCGGCTGTTCGAATGGGTGAAGCCGCGAGTTGTGAACCTCGTGGCGCGTCCGGTGGCGGCCGGTACCCGAGGCGCCATTCGCACGGCGGTGATGGCGCGGCGCCTCTTGGAGCGGGCACGGCCCCGGCTGGCGAGGTTCGTGGTGGTCACCCTGGTCCTGGGTCTGTTGGCGGTCGCCCCCGACAGTGGTCCCACCATGAGCGTCACCGTCAACGGTGAGCCCGTGCGCATCTCCCGATCGGAGCCCACCGTGGCCAGCGCCATGAGCGCCGCCGGCGTGACCTCGGCGAACGGGGCTCTTCTCTCTGCCGGGACCCGGCGGGTGATCGATCCCCATTTCGCCCCGGCCGTTGTCCTGGTCGACGGCTTCCCCTCGTCCCCGGACGCCAAGCTGGGAGAGGGAGCAGACATCGACGTGGCGGCGTCAGCCGACGTGGTGGAGCCAACCGACAGCCGCCGGGTCTCGGTGCCCCCTCCGCCGCTGCCCGAGGTGGAGTTCACGCTGTGGTACCCGGGTGCCGACGGGGTCGAGGACCAGGTGTACGGGCTCATGAGCGGCGAGGTGGTGTCCCGCTCGCCGGTGAAGACGCCCCGACCCCCACGGGAGGAGCGAGGCAACGTGGTGGCGCTCACCTTCGATGACGGACCGCACCCGGAATGGACCCCTCAGATCCTCGACATCCTCGCCTCCGAGGGGGTGAAGGCGACGTTCTGCGTGGTGGGCGCACTGGGTCGACGGCACCCCGATCTCGTGCGGGCGGTGCGAGAGGCCGGTCACGCCTTGTGCAACCACACCGAGACCCACGCCGTGGGTCTCGACCGAGCCGATCGGGACAGCGTCGTCGAGGAGATCGAAGGCGGCTCCGAGCTGCTCGAGTCCCTCCTCGGCACGGCCCCGCAGCTGTACCGGCCACCTGGCGGGAGCCTGAGCCCGGCCGTGATCGACGTCGCCCACCAGGGCGGCATGCGGGTGCTGCACTGGACGGTCGACAGCCGCGACTTCACCAAGCCTCCGCCGGAGGAGCTGGTCACCCGCATCCTCGATGCCGCCGCACCCGGTGCCATCATCCTGCTCCACGACGGGGACGGTGACCGGTCGCGGACGGTGGCGGCGCTCCGCCCGCTCATCCAGCAACTCCGGGAACGCGGCTTCACCTTCGCCACGCCGCTGTCGCCTCCGTAGGGCTCTCTCTAGTTCGCCAGCCCCGTGCACGCTCGCAGGCGCTCCCAGGCGGCGATCTCGTCGGTCGCCTCCTCCGCCTCCAGCGGGACGGGAATGCCACTGCTGATGCGCGCCGGCCGCCATCGATAGTCGTCGACGCGGCGACCGGTGAGGGTGACCTCGAGCACGCCGCTGCGAGCGCCCTCCGCCGACAAGGCGCTGAAGGCGAAGTTCCCGAGGCCGTATGCGACCAACGCCTCGTCCAGGCGGCCCGCGCCCTGGAGGCGGTGGGAGTGCCCACCGACGACCACGTCCGCCCCCGCGGTGACCAGCCGGCGGGCCAACGTCTGCTGGGACACGGTCGGGCAGGTGTCGAGCTCCACGCCCCAATGGAGGAAGACGACCACCACGTCGGCAACAGCCCGGCTCTTCTCCACCTCGGCCACCAGCCGGTCGACCCGCTTGGCGGAGGCCAGGCCGCCGCGCGCCTCGGTTGCGGTCCACGGCTCCACAAGGACGCTGTCGAGCACCTGGGTGGCGCCCAGCACGGCGATGCGTTGGCCGTGGACCTCCGTCACGAACGGTTGGTAGGCCTCGTCCTCCGTGGCCCCGATCCCGATCAGGGGAAAGCCACGCTCGGCGCTGGCTGTGAGGGCGTCGGTCAGGCTCTCCGGCCCGTAGTCCAAGCCGTGGTTGTTGGCCATGTTGGCGACATCCACCCCTGCGCCCCGCAGCGCGTCGAGGGCCGTGGCCGGCGCCCGGAACGTGAACTGCTTGGGCGCCGGGGTCCCGCGCTCGGTGATCGCCGTCTCCAGGTTGACGACGGCCACGTCGGCGTCCCGCAGGAGGGGCGCAACGGCGGCAAGGGCGGTACCAGGGTCGTCCTCCAGTCGCCGGGCGAGCTCGCCACCAAACCTCACGTCGCCGGCAAAGGCCAGGGTCACCTGCTGAGCGGTCGCCGAGATGGGCACGACGCTCTCCACGGTGCTGGTCGTGGCGGAAGGCGACACCTCGCTCGTTGCCGACCGGGCTTGGATGGGCGCGGCGTCGGCCACCGCCGTCGGGCTGATCGGCGGGTCGGCGGTGGTCGAGGCAAGGCCCGCCACCACCAGGATGAGGACAAGGGGGCGTTTCCGCACGCGGCGGCGAGGCTAAGCGAACCCCCGGAGCGTCTCGCGGATGGGATCCCCCGGCGACTCTGCGATCTCGAACATGCGACGGGACGGGGATCCGATGGCTACACCGCCAGCAGGAGTGCGGCGTAGGCCGTGGCCCCGGCCAGGAAGGGGACGAACCGGCTCTGCCGTTCGCTCGGCAGCTCCTCCTTCAGCACGTTGAGGATGATGCCTCCCCCAAGGAAGGCGAGGGGGATGACGATGGTGGCGGGAGACAGCTCGACGGCCACACCGACTGCCCACCCGGCGATGAGGGCGGAGGAGACCAGCCAGCGGCCGAACCGGGCGTAGGCCTGCTTGTGGTGCTCACGCAGCGAGTAGTCGGTGACCAGGAAGTGCACCGCCATGGCGAAGGCGAACGTGGCCAGGGCCACGGGGCCATCGTCCTCTCGGTGGAGGAGCAGGTACCCGATGACGGCGTTGTACAGGGCGAAGGAGGCGACGCTGATGGAGAACGCGGCGGTGCCCGTGGCATCTTCACCCGCCTCTTCCTGACGACGCTGACGTGACGAGATCGCCAGTCGCTCGAGCCCGTAGAAGACCGCCAA
>JAHWJR010000213.1 GCA_019348335.1 Actinomycetota bacterium | reverse complement strand
CGGCGCCGGCGCTGTGCAGCGGCCGCTGCTCCCGGTGGAGCCGCTCGACCAGCGCCACCCCTTCCTCGGGGCCGGGCATGGCCGCCAGCTCGGCGGCCACCGCCTCGGCCGCCTGGCGGTAGGAGGCGTCGTCGAGCAGCAGGCGCACGTCGGCACGGACGGCCTCGGCCGACACCTCGCCGGGCAGGAGGCGCCGGCCGACGCCGGCGTGCACGCAGGCCTCGGCGTTGTGGAACTGGTTGGCTCCCTGCGGCAGGACCAGGATGGGCAACCCGTGGCCGAGGATGTCGAGGATGGCCGTGCCCCCCTGGTTGAGGACGGCGTCGCAGTGGGGCAGCAACAAGGCCTGGGGGATGAAGCGCTCCACGTGGACGTTGGCCGGCTGGGGGCCGAACGCCTCGGGATCGTTGTCGTGCCCGACGGTCAGGATCAGGTTGAGCGGCTCGTCCCGCAGCCCCTCGAGCACGGCGGCGAACACGGTGGCGTCACGGTTGAACAGGGTGCCCAGGCTGACGTAGACGGTCGGCTGCGCCGGCAGGGAGGCGAACCAGCCGGGCAGCTCGCCGCCGGCGCCGGCGCCGGCCAGGTTGCGCATGGCGTACGCCGTCTTCACGTCACCGATCTCGGGGCTCTGGAGCCGGGGCGGGCACACGTCGAGGTAGAGGTAGCGGAACAGCCCGGCGAACGGGCCCACGTCGACGCCCCACTCCCGGGACAGCGGGGCCAGGGTGTCCCCTGCCAGCCGGAGCATCTGCAAGGGGCGCAGGATGCCCATGCTGTGGTCGGCCCACGGGATGCCGGCCACCGCCGCCGCCACCGGCCCGGCCAGCTCGGTCTCGTCGTGGACCACCACGTCGGGCCGCCAGTCGGCCACGAGAGGCACCAGGTCGGCGGCCCGGGCCGGTGCCGCCACGCCGGCGAGCATCCGGGGAACGAAGGTCTCGAAGCGCTCCTTGCCCGGAGGCAGCTCGGCCTCCGGGTAGCGGCGGTTGGCCTCCTCCAGCTGGCGGGGCAGGCTCAAGCCGGCGGGGAAGGCGGGAAAGCCGGCCTTCTCCACGTGGGGGCAGAACTCGCCGGCGGTGGCGAACGCCACCTCGTGGCCGGCGGCGGCCAGGGCGGTGGCGAACGGCCGCATGGGCAGGAAGTGCCCGTGGCCCGGCAGGCAGGTGCACAGCACCCTCACCGGGGGCCTCCGCTCACTCGGAATTAGTGTTGGCTGGCATCTATGGCCGACCCTACGACGAAAGTGGTGCTGCTGGGTACCGCCGGCGGGCCCCTCCCCTCGCCCCTTCGCTCGGGCATCGCCACCGCCGTGGTGGTGGGCGACCGCGTGCTGGTGTTCGACTGCGGCAGCGGCGTCACCCGCCAGCTCCGCCGGGCCCGGCTGCTGTCCAGCCTGCACATGGTGTTCCTCACCCACCTGCACTCGGACCACGACTGCGACTACTTCAACCTGTTCCTGCTGGGCTGGCCCGTGCTCCAGTGGAACCCGCCGGTGCACGCCTACGGGCCCGGCCCGGCCGGAGGGCCCACCGCCCTGCCCGCCGACCGCCCCGGTCGGCCCCCGGTGCCGGTGGTGCACCCGGCCAACCCCACCCCCGGACTGGTCGAGGTCACCGCCGCCCACGTCCGGGCCCACGCCTACGACATGAACGTGCGCATGCGCGAGGCCGGCCGGGCCGACCTGACCTCCCTGCTGGTGCCCCACGAGATCGACGTGCCCGACGAGATCGGTGCCCGGGCGCCGGACCTGGTGGCGCCGCCCATGGCGCCGCTGGTGGTGGCCGAGGACGGCGACGTGCGGGTGAGCGCCGTGCTCGTCCAGCACGCGCCGGTGTTCCCGGCCTTCGCCTACCGCGTCGACACGCCCGCCGGGTCGGTCGTCGTCTCCGGCGACACCGCCCCCTGCGAGAACCTGGTGCGCCTGGCCGACGGCGCCGACGTCCTGGTCCACGAGGTGTTCGACGACGCCGCCCTCGGCCAGCGGGACGACGACGAAGAGGACGACTGGGAGGCCGACCAGCGCGAGCACCACCTGCGCACGTCCCACACCCCGCTCAGCCGGGTCGGCGCCGTGGCCGCCGAGGCCGGGGTGGGCCGGTTGGTGCTGACCCACTTCATCCCCGGTGACGACACCCTGGCCGACGACGTGTGGGTCAAGGGGGCGGGCGCCGACTTCGACGGCGAGGTGGTGGTCGGCCACGACCTGCTGGAGCTGACGCTGTGACCGACCCGGCGGCGCCACCGGGTGGTGCCGGCGCCGCCGCGGTCCCCGCCGACCCGCTCACCCTGGTGGCGCTGGTCGAGGCCACGGTGGCCCGCAGCCCCGAGGCAGTGGCGGTGGTCGCCGGCGACGAGTCCCTGAACTACGCCGAGCTCCACGCCCGGGCGGAGGCCCTGGCCAGATCCCTGCGCCGGCTGGGGATCGGGCCGGACGTGCTGGTGGGGATCTGCCTGGAGCGCTCCCTGGAGATGGCGGTGGGACTGCTCGGCATCCTGCGCGCCGGTGGCGCCTGCCTGCCCCTCGACCCGACCTACCCGCCGGACCGGCTGGCGTTCATGCTCGACGACGCCGCCGCGCCGGTGCTGCTCACCAGCCGCCGGCTGGAGCGCCGCCTACCCGCCGGCGCCGCCACGGTGGTGTGCCTCGACGACGCCAGCGGGGACGGCGGGTCCGACGGCGACAACGACGGAGACGCCGGCATCCCGGGCCGACCAGCCGCCGCCCCGCCCGGTCCCGACGACGTGGCCTACGTCATCTACACCTCGGGCTCGACGGGCACGCCCAAGGGGGTGCTGCTGACCCATCGGGGCCTCGCCCTCCACGCCGTGGCCGCCGCCCGCCTCTACGACCTGGGCCCCGACGACCGCGTCCTTCAGTTCTGCTCCATCGGCTTCGACGTCAGCGTCGAGGAGCTGTTCTGCACCTGGGCCACGGGGGGCACCGTGGTGCTGCGCCCCGACGACACGCCTCTGGTGGGGCGGGAGTGGCTCGACTGGTTGCAGCGCCGGCGCATCACCGTGCTCAACCTGCCCACCGCCTACTGGCAGGAGTGGGTCCGTGACCTGGCCGCCCGGGGCGAGGCCGTGCCCGAGGCGGTGCGGCTGGTGATCGTCGGCGGCGAGAGGGCCTCGGCGGAGGCCTACCGGACGTGGCTGGAGGTGGGCGGCCGGCGGGCCCGTTGGGTCAACGCCTACGGGCCCACCGAGACCAGCGTCATGGCCACCGCCTACGCGCCGGCGCCGGGCACCCCGCTGGCCGAGGGCTCCGACCCGCCCATCGGCCGCCCCTTGCCCGACGTGTCGGCCCACCTCCTCGACCCCGAGGGGCGGCCGGTGCCGCCCGGCGTGGCCGGCGAGCTCCACCTCGGCGGGCCGGCGGTGGCCCGGGGCTACCTCCGCCGGCCCGAGCTCACCGCCGAGCGCTTCGTCCCCGACCCCTTCGACGACCGGCCCGGCGCCCGCCTGTACCGCACCGGCGACCTGGTCCGGGCGCTGCCGAGCGGCGAGCTCGAGTTCCTCGGCCGGCTCGACGACCAGGTCAAGGTCCGGGGCTTTCGCATCGAGCTGGGCGAGGTGGAGGCGGCGGTGGCCGCCCATCCGCAGGTGGCCGAAGCAGTGGTGACGGCACGGGAGGACACCCCCGGCGACAAGCGCCTGGTGGCCTACGTGGTGCCCACCGG
>JAHWJR010000212.1 GCA_019348335.1 Actinomycetota bacterium | reverse complement strand
CACCTGATCGACGACATCGACCATCCCGACGCCCTCCCCGCCGAGGACGACGACGACGACGTGGCCGCCGACGTGCTGTCGTCGCTCTACGTCGCCGCCGACGTGCTCCTCGCCGCCCCCGACCATCCGGCCGCCGGCGCCGACCTGGCGGCGAGCGCGACCAGGGCCTCGACGTTGCCCACGCCCTACGGCCTGGACGACGCGGTGTGGGCCGAGGTGCGGCGTCGGGCCGAGGCGCTGGCGGCGCTGGTGAACGAGGACTCCGACGGCGGCGACATCACCGCCGCCGCCCGCTCCCTGCGCCAGGTGGTGTGGCCGCTGGTCTGAGCGCGGCGGCGACCGGGGATCGGCGCCGGCGGGCCGGTACCGTGAGCCGGTGCTGCTCGCCGAGCTGGAGATCTGGCACAGCCGCCCGATCGCTCCCACCCGGCGGGTCGCCCTCGGAGAGGGGCTCCTGCCCGTCGACCCGCCGCCCGGCTTCGGCGGTCTGTTGCTCGGCGGCATCGTTGCCGCCTCGGTGGAACAGCTCGAGCCCGACCTGGTCGCCGAGCTGGGTCGATTGCTCGACGACCTGGCCGCCGGCCGGCGCATCCCCCAACCGAGGCTCCGGCACCGCTTCCAGGTCGACCGCATCGGTCTGGCTCGCAGCCGGCACCGGCTGCTGGGCCACGGCGACAGCGTCGAGTTCGACGTGGAGGACCGGGGCGCTCCCGCCGCCCAGGTCCTCGGTGCCGCCTACTCCGCCGGCGCCGTCGACGCGGCCCACCGGCCGGTGGTGATCGAGACGCTGCGGCGGGCGGTGCGGTGGCGGGGCCCGGTGGGGCCTTCGCTGGCGGCGCACCTGGCCGGTGCCACCGGGGCTCGCAGCTGGTCCGCCGGCGCCTTCGTCCACCCGCGGCGGTGGGCCCTGACCGTGCTCGGCTTCAACGACGCCACCACGCCGGAGCGAGGCGAGGTGCAGCGGCGGTTCCGCGCCCTGGTCCGCTCCGCCCACCCCGACCATGGAGGAGCCAGCGAGGGCGCCGCTCAGCGCATCTCCGAGCTGAGCGAGGCCCGCCGCATCCTCCTCGCCGCCGGCTGAGGCCGTGACCGCCCCTTCCTCTCCTTCGCCGGCCGCCGCGCTTCTCGCCCCGGGCGCCGGCAGCGGTCGCGACCACTCGTGCCTGGTGGCCATCGAGGCGGCGCTGGCGCCCCTGCCCGTGGAACGCATGGACTTCCCCTACCGCAAGCGGGGCCGCAAGGCTCCCGACCGGGCGCCGGTGTTGCTCGCCGCCGTGGTGGAGGCGGCCTCCGCCCTGGTCACCGCACAGGGGCTCGACCCGGCGGGCCTGGTGCTGGGTGGGCGTTCGATGGGCGGGCGCATGTGCTCGATGGCCGTGGCCGAGGGTCTGCCGGCCGCCGGCCTGGTCCTGGTGAGCTACCCGCTGCACCCGCCGGGACGGCCGGATCGGCTCCGCACCGCCCATCTGCCCGACATCGACGTCCCGTGCCTGTTCGTGTCCGGCACCAGGGACGCCTTCGCCACCCCGGCCGAGCTGGAGGCGGCCACCGCCGCCATCCCTGCGCCGGTCGAGCACGTGTGGGTGCAGGGTGGCCGGCACGAGCTCAAGGGCGCCGACCAGGAGGTGGCTACGGCGGTGGCGGCGTGGGTGCGGGCGCTGGGCCCGCCGGCGGGACGTCCTGCGGGTTGAGCTCCTCCAGCTCCCGGTGCGCCGTCTCGGGATAGGCGGCCAGCACCAGCACCACCAACACCGCCGGTCCGAGCGACAGCACCGCCAGAGCGGGGCCGAGGCCTCCCAGGCGGTCGGAGAGGCTGCCGGCCACGAGCAGGCCCAGGACGCCGCCCGCCACACCGAGGATCCCGATGACCCCGTTGGCGCGACCCCGCAGGGACGTCGGGAACAGTTCGGGCCCGTAGACGCCGAGGGCGGGGAGCACGGCGCCGCCCACCACCGCGCCCACCACCGACCAAGCCCACAGTGGCCACCCGCTGCTGGCGAACATCACCACGGTGGCGCCCACCCCGCCGGCCAGGCCGACGGCGCCCACCAGCCGCCGCCCGCGCACGTCGGCGAGCCGTCCCCCGACGACCACGCCGATGCCGCCCGGCGTGTTGGTCAGCAGGGTCAACAGCGAGATGCGAGCCGCCGAGAAGCCCCGCTCGTCACGGAGGAACTCGTTCTGGAACTGGGAGGCCGGTGTGGTGAACAGGGCGAGCAGGAAGGCGGAGGCGGCGAGCAGCACAAGCCGGCGGCCGTTGCCCCGCATGGCCACGCCCGTGCGGGCCACGGTGAAGCGCCGGCTCTCGGGGAGCAGGCGGGCGATGCCGCGGGTCAGAGGGAGCGCGGCCAAGGGCAGCAGGTACACCAGCCGCCACCCGCCGGTGCCGAGATCGGCCAGCGGCAGGGCGAGGACGCACAGGCCTCCGCCCACGCCGCCGGCCATGCCGAGCACGCTGACCGCGTAGGCCCTGGAGCTCCGTGGCATCTCCTCGGCGGCCACGATGCCGATGAGGACGGCGAGGGCGGTGGAGAACGCCCTCGCCACCAGCTGGGTGGCGCCGAGCCAGGGCAGGGAGGGGGCCAGCGCCCCGGTGGCGGCGGCCAGGCACCCGCCGACGGCACAGACGATGAGCACGGGCCGGCGCCCTCGCCGGTCGGCCATGGCCACCAGGACCACGGCGAGCAGGACGCCGGCGCGCACCGCGGCCAACGTGTAGCCCTGGGGCCGGACGTCGGCCACGCCGAAGTCCCGGGCGGCGTAGGTGACGGTCTGGGTCAGCAGCGTGCCGAGGTAGCCGGCGATGACCGACGCCGCCGCCAGCACCCCGAGGACCGACGCCGCTCGGGGATCGAGGCGGTCCGGGGGCGCCCACCACGGTGTGCGGTGAGCGCCCGGCGGCCGGCGCAGGGCCCGGCGCACCGGCAGGGCGAACAGCCGGCCGAAGTAGGGCACGGCGAGGTGGAAGGTGGTGGTGGAGGTGGCTGCCACCCGCCCGCCGGGCAGCGGTTCGACGCGCACCTCCCGGCGGTAGTGGCGGAACGGCCCTCCGGCCGCCTCGAAGACCTCGCCGCCGTCTTCCTCGACGGGCCGCTCCCGCACGAGGTCGTCGCGAGGTTCCGACCAGACCGCCACCTGGCCGGGGTCGCCGACGGCCCGGCTGACGACGCGGGTCACCGCTTACGGGGCGTTGAGGGGGCCGGCCGGGCCGTCGCCGTGCTCCTGCCCCTGCTCCGCCTCCTTGTCGGCCTCGCGGGCGGCCCTCCGGGCCGCCAGCCACAGCAGGAGGGCGAGGACGGCGAGGGGGACGGCCACGAACGCCAGCTCGTCGAGGCCGCCCTGATGGGCGATCACCCTGGAACCGCGCCGGCGGGTGAGAGGTCGGCTGGAGGCGGCACGCTCCCAGGTTCTCAGCGGTACGGGCTTCACGACAACCCGCCGGGCCACCGGCGCTCCCCGCCGGGAGCGTGGCCACGTCGTGGTTGTGGAAACCGGGGGGAGGGGCGAGACTGGCAGCGTGCGCGACAAGCTCCTCGAGACCATCGAGATCATCCGCCCGGCCCTGCAGGCCGACGGCGGCGACATCGTGGTCAAAGAGGTCAACGAGGAGACCGGCGTGGTCAGCGTGGAGCTGGTCGGTGCGTGCGGCACCTGCCCCATCTCCACCCAGACCATGAAGGCCGGCATCGAGCGCATCCT
>JAHWJR010000211.1 GCA_019348335.1 Actinomycetota bacterium | reverse complement strand
CCGATGGAGCCGAACACCTTGCGCAGGGCGCCGCCGCACGAGGGGCAGGTCGAGAGGGGCTGGTCGTCGAACCGCTGCACGACCTCGAGGTGTGCGTCGCAACTTCTGCAGGCGTACTCGTAGGTCGGCAACGTGCTCCTCGGGGAGGCCGGCCCGGTCGCCGGCAGGGTACGGGCGGCGGTCAGTGTACCGGTCGACCCCCCGCTCGTACCATGGTCGTCGTGGGACCCGAGGCCCAGGCCGCCCTGCCCCGGCGCCCACCCGTGCCCTGAGCATCTGGGGGCGCCTCCGGCTCGTGGCGGCAGCCGTGGTCCTGGTGCCGGCGGCGTCGCTGTTGGCGGCACTGGTCGGCGGCCTCGACCGTGCCTGGTGGCCCGGGTTGGCGGCCGCCACCGTCGCCGCCGGCCTCGTGGCCCTCGTCACCTGGCGGGTGGCCCGCCAGGTCGGTGGCTACGTCGACGAGCTGGAGCGCAGCCGGGCGGAGTTCCGCCGGGCCCTGGCCCGGCTGGGCCAGGTGCTGGAGGCGTCCGACGACCGCCGGGCGCTGGTGGACGTGCTGGTGGAGAGCACCCAGGCCATCCTCGGCGCCGAGGCCGCCGTGTTCTTCGCCGACGCCGGCAACCGGACCGTGGCCAAGGTGGCGAGAGGAGCGCCGCGGGTGCTCGAGCAGCGCCTCGAGCGGGGCGAGGGCCTGGTCGGCTGGGTGGCCGAGCACGGTCAGGCCGCCCGCTGGCCCCCGGGCCCGGCGGCGCCCGTCCCGCCCGAGCCCGACGGCGGCACCGCCCTCGCCGTCCCCCTCTACGCCGGCGGCCACCTCTTCGGTGTGCTCGGCCTCTACGGGCGCACCCAGCCGTTCGGTCCCGACGATCTGGATGACGTCGCCGACTTCGCCCGCCAGGCGCAGACCTCCATCGACCGCACCTTCCTCCACGAGGAGGCCCGCCGCCTGGCGGTCACCGACGGCCTCACCGGGCTGTGGAACCGCCGGCACCTCGACCTGCGCTGCTCCGAGGAGCTCGACCGGGCGGCCCGCTTCGGGGAGCAGTTCGCCCTGGTCATGTGCGACCTCGACGAGTTCAACGAGGTCAACAACCGGTTCGGGCACCAGGTCGGCGACGCCCTGCTGGTCGAGGTGGCCGGCCGCCTGGCCGGCTCCACCCGCCAGGTCGACCTGGTGGCCCGCTACGGCGGCGAGGAGTTCCTCCTGCTCCTTCCCCGAACCGACCTGGCCGGCGCCGTGGAGGTGGCCGAGAAGGTCCGCTCGGCGGTGTGCTGCCGGCCGGTCCTCACCGAAGCCGGCGAGGTCACCGTCACCCTGTCATTGGGTGTCGCCTGCCACCCCGAGCACGGCACCACGGTGCGGGCCCTGATCGGCGCCGCCGACGCAGCGATGTACGAGGCGAAGCGAGCGGGCAAGAATCGGGTCTGCGTGGCCGGGCACGAGCCCGGTGCGCACCTCGACCCCGACATCGGAGGCACCTGAACATGGACCGACGCGTGCGTACGGCCGTCATCCCCGCAGCCGGCCTCGGCACCCGCTTCCTGCCCGCCACCAAGGCTCAGCCCAAGGAGATGCTGACCGTGGTCGACCGTCCGGCCATCCAGTACGTGGTCGAGGAGGCGGCGGCCGCCGGCATCGACAACGTCATGGTGGTGACCAGCCGGGGCAAGTCCTCGATGGAGGACCACTTCGACCGCATGCCCGAGCTGGAGGCGGCCCTGGAGGGCAAGGGCAAGACCGAGGCACTCGAGGCGGTGGTGGCCCTGGCCTCGGTGGTGCGGATGCACTACGCCCGCCAGGCCGAGCCGCTGGGGTTGGGCCACGCCGTTGCGGTGGCCCGAGACCACGTGCGGGACCAGCCCTTCGCCGTCCTGCTGCCCGACGAGATCATGGCCGACGGCGCCACCGTGCTGCGGGGGATGCTCGAGACCTACTCCGAGCGAGGCGGAGCCGTCGTCGCCCTCAAGCGGGTGCCGCCGGCGGAGATCTCCGCCTACGGCTGCCCGCGGGTCGAGCCGGTCGAGGAGGGGCTGGTGCGCATCCAGGAGGTGGTCGAGAAGCCCGAGCCCGACGAGGCGCCGTCCGACCTGGCGGTGACGGGTCGCTACGTGTTCCCTCCCGGCATCTTCGACGCCCTCGACCAGGTGAAGCCGGGCAAGGGCGGTGAGATCCAGCTGACCGACGCCATCGCCCTGCTGGGCCAGTCCGAGCCGGTGTACGGCTGGGTGTTCGAGGAGGGCCGCTACGACGTGGGCAAGCCCGCCGACCACCTGAAGGCCACCGTCGAGCTGGCCCTGGCCCGCGACGACCTCGGCCCCGAGTTCGGGGCCTTCCTGGCCGACGTGGTGTCCCGCCACCAGCTGGGCTGATGCCCCTGGTCCCCCTGGACGAGGCCCGGGACCACGTCCTGGCCTCGTGCCAGGTCCTGGAGCCGGTGACCGTTGCCCTGGCCGGCGCCCTGGACCGGGCGGCGGCGGGGTTGGTGACCGCCGACGCCTGCGTCCCCCCGTTCGACAACAGCGCCATGGACGGGTTCGCGGTGCGGTCGGGCGACACGGTCGGGGCGCCGGTGACCCTCGAGGTGGTGGGCACCCTGGCCGCCGGCCAGGCGCCGGAGGTGGAGGTGGGGCCGGGCCAGGCCGTGCGCATCATGACCGGTGCGCCGGTGCCGGCCGGCGCCGACGCCGTGGTGATGGTCGAGCGCACGGTGGCGTCGGACGACGGCCGGCGGGTGGAGGTGGACGGCGAGGTGGCGGCAGGCACCGCCCTGCGCCGGGCCGGCGACGACCTGCGCCCGGGCGACGGGGTGCTGGCCGCCGGCGACGTGCTCACCCCGGGGCGGCTCGGGGTGCTGGCCAGCCTGGGGGTGGCCGAGGTGGCGGTGTTCCCCCGAGCCCGGGTGGGGGTGCTGTCCACCGGCGACGAGCTGGTGGAGCCGCCGGCGCCGTTGCGCCCGGGGCAGATCCGCGACTCCAACCGCCCGACCCTGCTGGCCCTGGTGGCCGCGGCCGGCTGCGAGGCCGTCGACCTGGGCCTGGTGGCCGACGACGAGGCCGCCCTCACCGAGGCGTTCCACCACGGCGTGGCGACGTGCGACGCCGTGGTCACCAGCGGCGGGGTGAGCATGGGCGACTTCGACCTGGTGAAGGTGGTCCTCGACCGCCTCGGCGACATGCGCTGGATGCAGGTGGCGATCAAGCCGGCCAAGCCGCTGGCGTTCGGCACGGTGGGGGGCACCCCGGTGTTCGGCCTGCCGGGCAACCCGGTGTCGTCGATGGTCAGCTTCGAGCTGTTCGCCCGTCCCGCCCTGCGCCGGATGATGGGCTTCCCGCCGGCGGTGGCCGACCGCCCCGCCGTCCCGGCGGTCGCCGGCGAGGCGCTCCGCCGGCGGCCCGACGGCAAGACGCACTTCGTGCGGGTGATCGCCTCGATGGGCGACGACGGTCGTTACCGGGTGCGCTCGGCGGGAGGGCAGGCCTCGCACCAGCTCGGAGCCATGGCCGCCGCCAACGCCCTGGCCGTGCTGCCCGATGGCGAGGGCGCTCAGGTGGGCGACGTGGTGGACGCCATGCTGCTCGGCGGAGGCGCCGTAGGCTGATCCGGGTGGTGGTGGCGCTGGTCGACTCGTACGGCCGGGTGCACCGCGACCTGCGCATCTCGGTCACCGACCGCTGCAACTTCCGCTGCACCTACTGCATGCCCGAGGACGG
>JAHWJR010000210.1 GCA_019348335.1 Actinomycetota bacterium | reverse complement strand
CCTCAGCCGGCGGGGCGGGCCTCTTCGACCTCGATGCCGGCCACCTCGTCCTCGGCCACGCCGGCGGGGTCGTCGCCCAGCACCACGGTGCCGGCGCCGGCGTCGGTCATGACCGCCAGCGCCCGGTCGAGGGCAAGGGTGGGGGCGCCGGCCCGGCGCCCGTCGAGGTGGTCGCCGGTGAGCAGGCACTGGAGCCCGGCGAGGGGGCTGAGCGGCGCCACCGGGAAGTCGGAGCCGGCGACGACCCGTACGCCGGCGTCGAGCAGGGTGTCCCAGCGGTAGGCGCGCTCAGCCCGGTCGGGCCCGAGCGCCACCCGGGCGGCGTCGGCGTCGGCCACCCCGAAGGTGGGCTGGACGCACGCCACCACCCCCAGGTCGGCCATGCGGCGGACCAGGTCGGAGGCGAGCACCTGGGCGTGCTCGACCCGGGGCGCCGCCGCAGCGCAGTCACCCCCGAAGACCAGCTCGTAGGCGTCGAGGACCGTCTCGATGGCGCGGTCACCGATGGCATGGGTGGCGATGGTCCAGCCCCGCTCGGCGAAGGGGTCGGCCCGGCGGGCCAGGGTGTCGGCGTCGAGGAAGAGGACGCCGGTGTCGCCGGGACGGTCGGCGAAGGGCTCGCGCACCGCACAGGTCCGCGGGCCCAGCCAGCCGTCGGCGTAGAACTTCACGCCCACCACCTCGAGCCACGGGTCGCCGGTGGCCTGCATGCGCTGGGGCTCGGCGATACCGCTGGCCACGAACAGGCGGACCCGTACCGGCAACGGTCCTCGGGCCCGCAGGGCGAGCAGCGCCTCGAGGTAGCCCCAGTCGTGCATCCCCGCCTCGGTGATCTCGACCAGGCCCAGCTCGGCGGCCCGGGCCAGGCCTCGCTCGAGCGCCCCCCGCAGCCGGTCGTCGACGTCCAGCGGCCGCTCTCGCTCGTCCATTGGGGTCGACCACCGCTCCTCCACCCGCCGGTGGTAGGCGGCCACCGCCTCGGGATCGCTGGGGTCGGCGCACGCCGGGGGGCGCCCGGCCGCCATCCGCAGCAGGTGGGCGTGGTGGTCGACGAACCCGGGGCCCTCCCAGCTCACCTGCGGTGCCCGCCGCCCGTCTCCCCGCCCGGCCGGGCGTCTGCGTCACGGTGGCGGAGGACGGCCACGGTCGCCGCCGGCGACCCGGCGTCGAAGCGGAGCGCCACCGCCACGGAAGCGTCGTCGGCCTCACCGTCCACCTCGACCACCACGGCAGCTTCGTCGGAGGGCGGCGGCTCGAGCACGTCACGCAGGCCGAGCAGGACGGCGGCGGCGAGGGCCCCGCCGGCGGTGGTCCGGCGCAGGCCGGCGACCCCTTCGGGCCCGGGCGGGGCCGGGGCCCGCGGCCGCCACCCGTCGATGGCGGCGAGCTCGGCGCCGGTGTAGAGGTCGTCGTCGGGAACCGTCACGGGAACGACAGCACCGCCCCGGGCCCGATGCCCATCCGCCCCAGGTCACCAGCCGGCACCTCGATGGCGTGGAGGTAGGGCCGGGCGGCGCCATAGGTGGGGCACCTGCGGACCTCGTCCGGGCACGGCTCCATGTCGGCTGAGGAGACGAAGCGGCCCTCGGCGTCGAAGAAGGCGATGGACAGCGGGATCCGGGTGTTGCGCATGTAGAACTCGCCCTTGCTGGGCGAGTCGAAGCGGAAGACCATGGCGTCGTAGCCCCGGAGGTCGGTCTGCTCCATCAGGCCCTGGCTGCGGCTCGGCCCGTCGTCGGCCAGCAGGGCGACGCCGTCGAAGGTGCGGCCGCCAGCGGTGATGCGGAAGTCGGTCTCGCCGAACCCGGGTAGCGGGCGGCGGGCCGGCGCCGGCGCCGGCGCCGATGTCGCCACCGGAGGCGGAGGGGCGGAAGCGATGGTCGTGCTCGGCGGCGGGCTGGTCCCCGAGGGCCCCGGGCCGGGGGGCGCCGTCGTCGGGACGGCCGGCTCGGGAACCTCGCCAGGAGCGGCCGCGGTCGCCGGTGGCGCCGGCGCCCCCTCGCCGTCGTCCTCCGGCACGACTGCCGCTCCCGCCGACAGCTCCGCCTCCTCCACGGTCCCGGCGTCGTCGGCGTCGGCCGGCACGAGGTAGGGGTCGGGAGGGCCGTCCGCTCCCCGCACCAACAGCGCCAGCACGCCCAGGGCCAGCACCAGCCACACGCCCCGGCGCAACCACTCGAACGTGCCGTCGGAGACCTCGGGGATCACCCCGGGTCCCGGGAGAGGTGGTAGGTCTCGGACTCGTCGGGGAAGGCGCCGGCGCGGACGTCGGCGGCGAAGGCGGCCACCGCCCGCACCGCGTCGTCGGCGAGCGAGGCATAGCGGCGGACGAACCGGGGGGCGTCCCCACCGTCGAGCCCCAGCAGGTCGTGGAGCACGAGCACCTGGCCGTCGCAGTGGGGCCCGGCGCCGATGCCGATGGTCGGCACCGGCACCGCCTCGGTGACCTGAGCCGCCACCTCCGCCGGCACGCCCTCGATGACCACGGCGAACACGCCGGCGTCGACCAGGGCGAGCGCGTCGTCGACCAGGGCAGCGGCGGCCTCGGCCTTGCGCGCCTGGACCTTGAAGCCCCCCATGACGTGCACCGACTGGGGGGTGAGGCCGAGGTGGCCCACCACCGGGATCTCGGCCGCCACCAGGGCCTCGACCATGGGGACGCGGGTGCGCCCACCCTCGAGCTTGACCGCCGCCGCCCCCGCCCGCACCAGGACACCGGCGTTGCGCACGGTGTCGGCCGGCGTGAGGTGGTAGCTCAACCACGGCAGGTCGGCCACGACCAGCGCACGTGGGGAGGTGCGGGCCACCGCCGCGGTGTGGTGGGCCATGTCGTCGACGGTGACCTGGAGCGTGTCGTCGTAGCCGAGCACCACCATGGCCAGCGAGTCGCCCACCAGGATGATGTCGGCGCCGGCTTGGTCGACCACCCTGGCCCCGGGGGCGTCGTAGGCGGTCACCATCACCAGCGGGGGGCTGCCGGCCGCGGTCTTGCGGCCCCGGACGGCGGGCACGGTCGTTCGCGTTCCCATGGGGGCGCCCTCCTTCACCGTCCCGACGAGGGGCCAGGATACCGCCGGGCGCCGGCGCCGGTCTGGCCGCCGGGCTAGTCCGGCGGAGCGTCCGCCGCTTCCCTGCCTCTCGGCTTCTCCGACGACGAGGTGGTGGTGGTGTTCGCCGTCGTCGCCGTCGTGCTGGGAGGCAGGGTGATCACGCCGCGGGGCGTGGTGGTCGGGACGGCCGTGGTCGTGGGGCGTGGCGGCTGTGTCGTCGTGGTCGGCGCCGCCGTGGTCGGCGGAGGCTCCTCGGGCGGCACCGTGGTGGTGGAGCCCTGCTCCTCACCGGTCGTGGTCGGGGGGGCGGCGTCGGGATCGGCGTGGGCCTGGCGGGTGCCGGTGAGCAGCTTGCCGTCGAGGGTCCGGGGAGCCACGAACTCCCCGCCGTAGTCCTCCTCGATCTTCAGGGCGTCGCTCAGGAACTTGCGGAAGATGTCCGCCGGGAAGCTCCCCCCGGTCACCTCGACCCCGTGGACCGAGCTCATCTTCCTCGCCTGCCCCTCGGGGTAGCCCATCCACACCGCGGCGGACAGGCCCGGCGTGTAGCCGACGAACCAGGCGTCGCCGTTGTCCTGGGTGGTCCCGGTCTTGCCCGCCACCGGCCGGCCGATGTTGGCCCGGGTCCCCGTGCCCGACTGGACCACGCCCTCCAGCACGAAGTTGACCACGTCGGCCTCCTCCGGCTCGAGGACC
>JAHWJR010000209.1:1371-3753 GCA_019348335.1 Actinomycetota bacterium | reverse complement strand
GTGTGGGCCATGGTCGAGGACGAGGCCGACGACGCCCTGGCCTCGGCGGCGGCGGTGGCGGCGGCCGACGAGCGGGTCGGCGAGGTCCTCATCTGCACGCCCGACAAGGACCTGGCCCAGTGCGTGGGCGGCAAGGTGGTGCAGCTCGACCGGCGTCAGCGCCGGCGCTTCGACGCCGCCGCCGTGCGGGACAAGTTCGGCGTCGATCCGGCGTCGATCCCCGACTACCTCGCCCTGGTCGGCGACAGCGCCGACGGCTTCCCCGGGCTGCCCGGCTGGGGCGCCAGCTCCAGCGCCCTGGTGCTGGCCCAGTACCGCCACCTCGACGCCGTGCCCGCCGACGCCACCGACTGGGCCGTCTCGGTGCGCAACGCCCGCCGGCTGGCGGCCACCCTCGCCGCCGAGCGGGAGCGGGCCCTGCTGTTCCGCACCCTCGCCACCCTGCGCACCGACTGCACGGTGGGGACGGTCGACGGCTGGCGCTGGACGGGCCCGACCCCCGAGCTGGCGAGGGTGTGCGAGCGGCTCGACGCCCCCGACGTGGTGACCAGGGCGAGCCGCCTGGCGGAGGCCAAACTAACCTCCCCGGCGTGAGCGACCACTCCCTCAAGCGCCGGCTCGAGGATCTCGCCGAGCGCAAGGAGGCGGCGATCCACGCCGGGTCGCCGCGGGCGGTGGAGCGCCAGCACGAGCGGGGCAAGATGCTGGCCCGCGAGCGCATCGACTACCTGCTCGACGAGGGCTCGTTCCAGGAGACCGACATGCTCGCCCGCCACCGGGCTCCCCACGACTCCGGGCTGGACGAGCGGCCCTACACCGACGGCGTGGTCACCGGGTGGGGCACCGTCGACGGTCGCAAGGTCTTCCTGTTCTCCCAGGACTTCACCGTGTTCGGCGGGGCCCTCGGCGAGGTGTTCGCCGAGAAGATCCACAAGGTCATGGACCTGGCCGCCTCGGTGGGCGCGCCGGTGATCGGCCTGAACGACGGCGCCGGCGCCCGCATCCAGGAGGGCGTGGTGTCGCTGGCCTCCTACGGCGGCATCTTCCGCCGCAACGTGGCCGCCTCCGGGGTCATCCCCCAGATCAGCGTGATCCTCGGCCCCTGCGCCGGCGGGGCGGTCTACAGCCCGGCGCTCACCGACTTCGTGTTCATGGTGCGCGAGACGTCCCACATGTTCATCACCGGCCCCGACGTGGTGAAGACGGTGACCGGCGAGGCGGTGACGCTCGAGGAGCTGGGTGGCGCCATGACCCACGCCTCGAAGTCGGGTGTGGCCTCCTTCGTGGCCCCGGACGAGAAGGCGTGTCTCGACGCCGTGCGCGAGCTGCTCAGCTTCCTCCCCCTCAACAACCTCGAGCTCCCGCCCTGGCACGAGCCCGAGGACGACCCCCGGCGCCGGTGCCACGAGCTGATCGACCTGCTGCCCGAGAGCGCGGAGGCCGCCTACGACATGCACGAGCTGGTCGAGGTGGTGGTCGACGACGGCCACCTCGTCGAGTACCACCCCCACTGGGCCAAGAGCGTCCTCTGCGGCTTCGCCCGGCTCGACGGCCACGTCGTGGGCGTGGTGGCCAACCAGCCCCGGGAGCTGGGCGGCGTGCTCGACATCGAGTCGTCGGAGAAGGCCGCCCGCTTCGTGCGCACCTGCGACGCCTTCAACGTCCCCCTGGTGACCTTCGTCGACGTCCCCGGGTTCCTCCCCGGCGTGCGCCAGGAGCACGGCGGCATCGTCCGCCACGGGGCCAAGCTGCTGTACGCCTACTGCGAGGCCACCGTGCCCCGCATCCAGGTCGTCGTGCGCAAGGCCTACGGCGGGGCCTACGTGGTCATGAGCTCCAAGTCGACCGGCGCCGACCTGGCCTTCGCCTGGCCCTCGGCCGAGCTGGCGGTGATGAGCCCTCCGGGTGCGGTGGCCATGATCCACCGCCGGGAGATCGCCGCCGCCGCCGACCCCGAGGCCCGCCGGGCGGAGCTGATCGAGGACTACACCGAGCGACACGCCAACCCGTGGCTCGCCGCCGAGCGGGGCTACGTCGACGACGTGATCGATCCCGCCGACACCCGGGCCAAGCTCATCGCCGGCTTCGACATGCTGCGCACCAAGCACGAGGAGCGGCCCCGGCGCAAGCACGGCAACGTCCCCCTGTGACCGGCGGCGGCCGCCCGCGTCCGAGCGCCTCAGAACTGGCGGCGATCGTCGCCGCCGTCGAGCTGCTCTGGCCTCGCCCGGCCGCTCCCGACGCCGTCGCCTCCGACCCCACCCCGGCCTGGCGCTTCTCGGGACGGTGGTGGCGCCGGCCGTTCCCCGAGGCGCAGCCGGTGGTCGAGTCCACCCGGGCCGGCTCGTGGGCCGGCGCCGGGGGCTGGCCGGATCCCCGGGG
>JAHWJR010000209.1:0-1271 GCA_019348335.1 Actinomycetota bacterium | reverse complement strand
CCGAGCGAGGCCAGGTGGGGCGTGGTCCACTGCACGTCGAGCAGAGCGCCCCCGCCGGAGCGGAGCTGGTCGACCAGGCCGACCAGGGCCACCTTGGAGGCGTCGGTCACGCGGTGGAACATCGACTCCCCGGCGAACAGGCCGCCCACGGCGACGCCGTACAGGCCACCAGCCAGGCCGTCGGGGCCCCACGCCTCCACGCTGTGGGCCCATCCCAGCCGGTGGAGCCGCAGGTAGGCCCGGCGGATCGCCGGGGAGATCCAGGTGCCGTCACGGCGGGGATCGGCGCAGGCGTCGATGACCGCTGCGAAGGCGGTGTCGGTCCTCACCTCGAAGTGCCCGCACGCCCGTCGCAGTGAGCGGCTGACCCGCAGGCCGTCCAGGGGGATGATGCCGCGGGGGTCCGGCGACCACCACGCCAGGAGCTCCCGGCGGCCCTTGCCGATGGGCATGGGGAACAACCCGGACCGGTAGGCGTGGAGCAACGTGGCCGGCTCCAGGTCGGCGCCCACCCCGACCAGGCCGTCCTCGTCGGCGGCGTCGGCCGGCGGGAAGTCCCACTGCACGCCGTCCGGCTCTCGAGTACGGGGCACCCGCCCAGTCTGGGGCCTGGGCGGGCACCCGCTACCGTACGGGCGTGCTCGCCGTGCCGGTCCTGTCCCCTTGAGCGGCCCGCTGGCCCTGGTCGGCGGCGACGAGTGGCACGAAGGGTGCACCTTCGACCGGACGCTGCTCGACGCCAGCGGCGGGAACGAGGTCCTGGTCCTGCCCACCGCCGCCGCCTACGAGCGTCCCGATCACGCCGTGGCCACCGCCACCTCCTGGTTCGACGGCCTGGGGGGCAAGGTGCGCGGCCTCGACGTGCTGAGCCGCAGCGACGCCATCGACCCCGACAACGCCGCCACCGTCCGCGGGGCCCGCTTCGTCTACCTCTCCGGAGGCTCGCCCCTCCACCTCCGCTCGGTGCTCAAGGGCACCCCGGTGTGGGAGGCGCTCCGGGCCGCCTGGGACGACGGCGCCGTCGTCGCCGGCTCGTCCGCCGGCGCCATGGTGCTGTGCGACCCCATGGTCGATCCCCGGGGCGGCGCCTTCACCGTGGGGCTGGGCCTGGTCACCAACCTGGCCGTGCTGGCCCACGCCGAGCCCGACGTGGTCGCCGCCCACCACCGCACCTTCGACCTGGCCAGCGGTGGCCTGGCCGTGGCCGCGGTGCCGGAGCGCACCGCCCTGGTGCGCGATCCCGACGGCACGTGGCGGGCCGAGGGCGAGGG
>JAHWJR010000208.1 GCA_019348335.1 Actinomycetota bacterium | reverse complement strand
CGAACGACGAGAACATGCGGTAGAGCACCTCGGCGTTGTCGAGGTCGCTCCTGATGGCCCGGTCGACGCCCGGGTACTGCACCTTCACCGCCACCAGCCGGCCGTCGGGCATGACCGCCCGGTGGACCTGGCCGATGGAGGCGGCCGCCACCGGCACCGGGTCCCAGTCGAGGAACAGCCGGGACAGGCGCTCGCCCAGCTCGTCCTGCACGACCTGCTCGGCGAGGCTCGGGGCCATGGGCTCGACGTCCGCCTGGAGGGTGGCGAGCGCGGCCTTGGCATCGGGGGGCAGCCCGTCGGCGATGAAGGAGATCATCTGCCCCGCCTTCATGATGACGCCCTTCATGTTGCCGAGCTCGCGGGCCACGTCCTCGGCGGTGCGGATGGCGAAGCGCTCCTCGAGCCGGGCCCGCTCCTCCTCACCGGCGCCCCGGCCCCGGACCTTCAGCACCCCCCACGACAGCCCCCGGCGGGCGGTGAGACGCCACACCCGGGCGCTGCGGGTCAGGTGCAGGCGGCGGTCGGCGTCGGAGAGCAGCGCGGCGGCGGCGCCGGCGGCGCCGACCACCGAGGCAGCCGCCAGCAACGGGATGGCCGCCGTCCTGCGCAGGGCCACGATGGTCTCAGGCGTGGTCGGCGCAGCGGCGAGCAGCAGGCGCCGCCTGCAGGCCCTCGTCGCTGATGGCGGAGCCGCACACCTCGCAGGTGCCGTAGGTGCCGGCGTCGAGGCGGGTCAGGGCGTGCTCCACATCACCGAGCTCGGCCTCCACCCGGTTCAGGTCCGCCTCCACGGGCGTCAACCCTACCGCCGGCGCCCGGCTGCGCCCCGGGAAGGGCCAGACCGCGAGGGTAGGGTGACCACCGGCTCCGGGCCGTTAGCTCAGCAGGTAGAGCAGGGGACTTTTAATCCCAAGGTGCCGGGTTCGAGACCCGGGCGGCCCACCGCGACGCGCCGGAAGGGCTGGCCGGACCAGCCCGTCGAGGCCAGCGCCCGGGCGGCCGCCTCCTCGAACCTCGGGACGGAGAACTCGAAGCCTTCGTCCAAGGGGCGGGTGGGGACGCAGCGCCGTCCGGTGAGGGCCGGCGCCGGGTCCGATCCGAGCAGCAGCGCACCGAGGGAGGTGACCGGCACCGGCGCCGGGAGGCCGACCCGGCGGACCAGCCAGGCGAGACGCTCGGTGGCCGGGTCTCCCGTACCGCCGAGGCCGATCCCCATGCGCAGCAACACGCTGCGCTCACCTCGGTGGTGGCCGCGGCGACCGCTGCCTCCCACGCCAGGCAGACCTGGACCATCTGGGCCGGTCCGCGACCGGAGGGCGGGGTCCGCTCGTCAACGATCTCAGCCCCCGCGCGAGCGTCCGTCCCAGTGCACCGACTCCCATCCGTCGCCGGACGCCGGCTGGCCCCGGCTGAGGATGGTGACCCGGTCGCCTCGGGCGGTCAGCCGATCGGTGAGCGAACGACCGAGGAACCCCGAACCGCCGGGGATGACGACGTGCTTGGCGGGCACCACCGCCGACGCTATCCAGTCGAAGCTCGCCGGGGCAGGGATCGCCGCTGCGTACGCTGCCCGGATGAGCGACTTCGATCCCACCGCCTACGGCGCTTCTGGCATCGCCGAGGAGTACGACGACCTCTACGAGACCGAGTGGGAGACCGGTCCCGCCGTCGACCGCATCGCCGAGCTGGCAAGGGGAGGCCGGGTGCTCGAGCTCGGGATCGGGACGGGGCGGCTGGCCCTCCCACTGCTCGAGCGCGGCCTGGAGGTGCACGGCGTCGACGCCTCGGCGGAGATGGTGGCCCGGCTGGCGGACAAGCCCGGGGGCGACCGCATCCCCGTGGTCATCGGCAACTTCGCCGACGCCGACGCCGGCGAGGGCTTCTCGCTCGTGGTGCTGGCGGTGAACACCATCTTCGCCCTCCCCGACCAGGAGGCCCAGGTGGCGTGCTTCGCCAACGCCGCCCGCCACCTCGCCCCCGGTGGGGCGTTCGTGGTCGAGGCCTGGATCCCCGACGTCGGCGCCTTCCGGCACAACCGCCTGGTGCGGCCCCGCATCATGGGGACCGAGAGGATCTCCATCGAGACGGTCGAGCTCGACCCCGTCGCCCAGATGATGCGCACCACCCAGGCCGTGCTGGCGAACGGCTCGGTCCGGCTCTATCCGGCCGATCACCGCTACGCCTGGCCGGCCGAGCTCGACCTGATGGCCCGGCTCGCCGGCCTCCACCGTGAGGCCCGCTGGGCCGACTGGGGCGGAGCACCGTTCACGGGAGAGAGCCGGGCCCACGTCACCGTGTACCGCCGCGGCGAGGCCGGGGACTGACCGTCGGGAGCGACCCCGGTGTCGCCGGCTACCCGTCCATCTCCGGCTTGAGCTCCTCGAACGCCGCCTGGTCGGGCGGGACGTAGGGGTCCATGGCCGGCAGCGACCTGAGCCCCTCCAGTAGCAGCTCGGTTCGGTCCCGGGCCAGGGCGCCGTGGGAGCTCAGCAGCAGGGTTGGCCGGAACTCGGCCACGGCGGCGACGGCGGCGTCGAACCGGGACTGGTCGGCCAGGCCGATCCACGGATGGTTCATGCGGTTGAAGTCAGCGAGCCCACGGAGGACGTCGGCATCGGCCACGTCGCCCAGGTCCTCCACCGGCTCGGGGAGGTAGGTGCCGAAGGCGTCCACGGTGAGCACGGCGCCGGTGCCGCGGTCGTGCACCCCCACCGTCCCCGGCGCGTCGTAGACCGGCGGACGCACGACCGTCAGCCGTCGCTCGGTCCCCGGCACGGGCTGGCCCGGGTTGACCACCCGCACCCGGTCGAGCGGGACCGAGGCCGCCTCCTGCAGCTTGGCCAGGGTCACGTAGTTGGTGACCAGACGGGCCTGGGGCGCCGCCTCGAGGACGGCGAAGAGGTTGCCGGCGTGGTCGGCATCCTCATGGGTGAGCACGACCGCTGCCAGCTGTGCCGGCGGCACCAGCGACCAGAGCGCCTCCAGGAACTCGCCGCGCTCGCTGGGCAGCCCGGTGTCCACCAGCACCGGAGCGTCGCTCCGGAACAGGAAGGCGTTGACCGGCAGGACGCCGTGCCCGGGGGCCAACTGTGACGAGGCCAGGACCCACAGGTCACCCACGGCCCGGTACGGGGAGCTCACCGCCGGCAGACCTGCGGCTCGCATGCTGACGCCACGTGTCCATCCTCACACAGTGCGGGCGGTGGGCTCGGCGACACGATCCCGACGTCCATCTCCACCGAGTGAACCCCCCGCACGCCGACCGTCGCGGTAGGCAACGGCATAGCGTCGCGTCCATGTGCCGCAACATCACCACCCTGCGCGGGCTCGAGCCGCCGGCAACCGCCGAGGAGGTCGAGGCCGCCGCCCGCCAGTTCGTCCGCAAGATCAGCGGCGTCACCCGACCGTCGGCGGCGACGAGGGCGCCCATCGAAAAGGCGGTGAGCGACGTCGCCGCCGCGGCGACGGCGCTCCTGGCGGAGCTGCCCGCCCGCCGGCAGCCGCCGGCCACGGTCCCGCCGCTGCGCCGCCCCCAGGTGCAGGCTCGCCTCGCCCGCCGTGAGGAAAGCCCCGTTCACGGGTGATCGCACCGCCGGGCCGGCCGCCCGGCGGGTGACGGCGGCGGGGGGGCAGGGGTAGGGCTGGCCGACGGTCTGGTGTCGGAGCACGGAGGTGCACGCAGGGATGAGGACGAGAAGGCTGGGATCGAACGGTCCGGAGATCTCCGTGGTCGGTTACGGGGCGTGGGAGGCCGGCGGCA
>JAHWJR010000207.1 GCA_019348335.1 Actinomycetota bacterium | reverse complement strand
GCCGCCGGAGTCGGTGGAACGCCTGCGGGCGTTCGCGGCGTCGTTGCTGGAGCAAGGGGACGACGACGCTGACGGTCCTCGCTGAGCCCTCGAGACGACGCTGACGCCGGGGCGTTCGTGGTCGGCGTTCGGCAGGACCTGCCGCCGACACGTTGGGCCGACCGGCGCTGGGAGTACAGGCGGGGGTGGGTGCCGGGCCCGGTTACCGCTGGGTTCGCGTGTCGGCGGCGTCCTCGTCGATCACGCTATCGGGGCGCTGGCCGGCTGAAGGGGCCGCCTCCGTTCTGGTGGCGTCGAGCCCCTCGCCGGCCCGGGTGGCGACCTTGGACAGGACACCGGTGGCGAAGCGTTCGTTGAACCCGGCCACGAAGCCCAGGGCCGAGAAGTACAACAGCCGCATCGTGGGCGATGCCTCAATGGAGTCGGGCACGATGTCGAGCAGCCCTCCCGCGACGACCAGGAACGTGGCAGCGCCGAACACCGCGCCGATCAGCGGCCGGAAGGCTCCCAGCATCCGCACCGCCCGGTGCTCGGCCAGTGGGTCGAGGTAGAAGTCGTCGGAACTCATGCGGGTCATGACGCTGACGACGGCGCCCGCGCCACCGGCGGAGGTGACGGCGAGGAAGGTTTGCACGGTCGACGTGGGCTCCCATTCGGACATCGCTGAGGCCATCACCACCGCCAGTGCCATCCCGAGCACCACCACCCCGAGCACGCTGAGGCCCACGAGCAACCCGTTGAAGTAGGCGAAGTTCGAGCCCCACCGGCTGGAAGCCTCGAACTGCCGGCCCGCCTCGTCCAGCCGCCGGTGGGCGTCGGCGATGGCGATCTTGATCCGTCCACGCCGGCGCTCCTCGTCCTCCTCGGACTGCACGGTGTCGAGCACGCTCAGCAGGTACACGACCAAGGAGTACATCGACTTGTGGATGGCGATGCTGTTCTGGGTCCGGAGCAGTTGGGTCGCTCGCTTGGAGAGGGCGACGCAGCGCCAGAGCACCTGGGCAAAGCCGGGGGTGACCGCCACCACCGACTCGGTGGGGTAGCGGATGTGGACGCGGTACCGATCGTCTGCGCCGTACCGCGACGAGCGCTCCCGCCAACGGTTCCACCCCGAGGTGCCCCGGCCGTCCTCCGGCCGGTTCTCCTGGCGGGTGAGGAGGGCCCCACCTGCCAGGTTCTGGCAGAAGTACGCCTCCTCGACGTTGACGTCGCCAGTCTCGTAGGCGTTCATCAGCTCCAAGAAGTACCGCTCGTACAGCGCTCTGGAGCCGGGATCGTGGCTGGCCCGCTTCAGGTCAAGGGCCTCGACCAGGTGGCCCAGGCTGACCGCCTTCGCGTCGATGGCGCTGTCGAACTCCGGGACCGCGCCCTTCGCACGGCGACCATTGGCCTTGGCTCGTGGTGGATCCTTCTGCGCCGGGTACGGCTCCGACATCGCTGCACTCCTTCTCTCGGCCCCGTCGCTCGGGGCTTTCCGTCCAATGGCGAGGTCCGCGATCCGCCTGTGTTGGCCATTGTCCACACCCGATGTCCCGTTGCCCAGGGACTGGTGTCCCGGAGGGCCGGGACCTTCCGTCCGTGGCACCGGGTGCCGCACGCCGGCGCTCGGAGGGCAGCGGGTCGCGCCTCAGCACGACCGCAGCCGAGCGATCACTCTCATCAGCTCGTCGGCCAGGCGCTGGCCGATCGATTCGCCGCCCTGCCCGTGGAGCCGGTCAGACCCGGACCTCGGCCCAGATGGCGGCGTGATCGGATGCCGCCTCCTCGGGCCGGGTCATGGTGTCGAACATCTCCCACCTCGGGATCTTGCGGTCGTCCCAGACGCCGGCGCGGAACACGCCGCCGGCGACGACCTTGTCGAACAACGCCGGCGAGAGCAGGATGAAGTCGATCTTGTGGGCGGCGTAGCCCCGGCCCCACGTACCGGGGATGCCGTCGTCGAGGTAGGCGGAGTGCTCGCTGACGTCGCGTAGCCCGGTCCCGTCGAACAGCGGCGCCAGCGGAGCGCTGGTCGGCGTGTCGTTGAGGTCGCCGACCACGGCGATGAAGGGGTACTGGCGCCGGCGCTGGCGGTAGATCTCCGCCACGCGCTGCGCCTGGCGTCGGCGCTTGGCGTCAGAGCTGCCCTGGCCGCCGTAGCCCTTGCTCTTGAAGTGGTTGACCAGCACCAGCAGGTTGTGCCGCGCCGGCGTGCGGACCACGAACTCGGCGCAGTCGCGGGAGAACACCACACCGGCGCTGTCGGCGTCATCGACGTGGCTGGCCATGTCGGCGATGGGAAAGCCGTCCCGGCACATGAGCCCCACGTCGATGCCCCGGTCGTCGTTGCCGTCGATGAGCATGACGTGGCGGTAGCCGTCCGAGGGGCCCGGGGCCACGGGCACGAAGTCGTCGCTGAAGTGCTTGAGCGCCGGCCGGTTGTCGGCCTCGATGACGGCGATCACGTCGGGGTTGATCTCGCTGACCACCCGGGCGGTGTTCTGGAGGCACACCTCGGTCGCCAACTGCAGCTTCAGCTCCAGCCAGCCCACCCAGTCGGCACGGCCGCCGGCGGCCAGCTCGATCCCGGCCGCGGTCCGGCGCACGAGCCGGCCCCGGTTCTGGCGCAGTACCACGAAGCGGGTCTGGTCGGATCGGCTCAGCCCCAAGTCGTCGAGCCCGGCGACGATCTTCCTGGCGAGGGGGGCGGTGTACTCGGGCGCCTCCAGCAGGGCCGACACCCGGCCGTAGGCTTGGAGGACGTCCTTGCCCTTGGCCCAGTCACCCCGGTGGAAGACCCGGGGTCGGGCGAAGAGGTTCTCGACGTTAAACGAGGCGAGCTTCACCAGCGACCTCCTGCCGTCGCCGGAGACGCTACTCCCCGGGTGCCGGCAGGCGCTTCAGGTCGGGTGGTGTCGGGCTGCGGTGTCGGGCTGCGGGCGCCGCTATGACCGGGCGCCGGCTGCGGTCACCCGCTCGTGGACCACCGGGTTGTCCAGCTCCGACGCCATGAGGCTGGCCGTGTCGAGCGCGCCGGGCTCGCCTCGACGGGCGCGGAGCGTCGCCGCCGTGGCCCCGAGCTCCCGCATGCCGTGGCGGGAGGCGATGGTCTCCAGCTCGGTGATCGCCAGGCCGGCCTCGTCGAGCCCGGCCTCGACTGCCACGTCGGCGAGGGCGCCGAGGGCGTAGGCCTCGACCCCACCGGTAGGAGTCGGGGCGCCGACGGCATCGCCGAGGCGCGTCGGCGAGCAGCTCCATGCCCCGGTGGCGGTCACCCGGCGCCACGGCAACCCGCCCGAGGCCTCGCCCCGCCAGGCCCTCAGCACGGGTCGCCGCGCTGGCAGCCCATGGCGAAGGCGTGCTCGAAGGCCTGGGCGGCCGTGGTCCGGCCGCCGGGCACCGTCCCAGACGATCTGCGGTCGTCCAGCAGCTGGACGTCAGCGCCACCGGCCCCGACTCCTTCAGCGGAGGCCACCGGATTTGCTGGCTAGGCGGGAATAAATCTGCGCCTGCTGTTGTCGACAAGGGCGTCGCCGGGCAGAGGCCCGGCCCCAACGGAAGGAGCATGACGACAAGGAGGTGGGCCAGACATGTTGATGCGGTTCGACCCGTTCCGTGAGCTCGACCGGTGGGCGAGGGAGGTTGCCGGGCACCGACCCTCGTTGGTCCCGATGGATGCGTACCGTCACGGTGACCGCTTCACCGTGCAGTTCGACCTTCCCGGCATCGACGCGAGCTCCATCGACCTGACCGTCGACAAGGACGTGCTCACGGTCTCGGCCGAGCG
>JAHWJR010000039.1 GCA_019348335.1 Actinomycetota bacterium | reverse complement strand
CAGGCCAGCGAGTTCGACTACTCCGGCACCCAGGCGTGCCGGGTGCTGCGCGACGAGGGCTACCGGGTCGTCCTGGCCAACTCCAACCCGGCGACGATCATGACCGACCCGGACTTCGCCGACCGCACCTACGTCGAGCCGCTCGACGTCGACGTCATCACCGCCATCCTCGAGCGGGAGCGCCCGCAGGCGGTGCTGGCCACCCTGGGCGGGCAGACCGCCCTCAACCTGGCCATGCAGCTGGTCGAGCGGGGCACGCTCGAGCGCTACGGCATCGAGCTGATCGGGGCCAACGCCGAGGCCATCGCCACTGCCGAGGACCGTGACCGCTTCAAGCAGGCCATGCAGGAGATCGGCCTGGCGGTGCCCCCGTCGGGCGTGGCCCGCACCCTCGACGAGGCGCTGGAGGTCATCGAGGAGATCGGCCTCCCGGTGATCGTCCGCCCCGCCTACATCATGGGCGGCAAGGGCGCGGGCATGGCCGCCACCCTCGACGAGTTCCGTCGGGTGGCGGCGGCCGGCATGGAGGCCAGCCCCATCTGCGAGATCCTCGTCGAGCGCTCGGTGGCGGGCTGGAAGGAGTACGAGCTCGAGGTCATGCGCGACCGGGCCGACAACTGCGTGGTCGTGTGCTCCATCGAGAACCTCGACCCCATGGGCGTGCACACCGGCGACTCCATCACCGTGGCGCCGGCCCAGACCCTCTCCGACGTCGAGTACCAGGAGATGCGCGACGCCGCCTTCGCCTGCATCCGCCGGGTGGGCGTGGAGACCGGTGGCTCCAACGTCCAGTTCGCCGTCGACCCGGCCACCGGCGAGATGGTGGTGATCGAGATGAACCCCCGGGTGAGCCGGTCGTCGGCGCTGGCCTCCAAGGCCACCGGGTTCCCCATCGCCAAGATCGCCGCCCGCCTGGCCGTGGGCTACACCCTCGACGAGATCGCCAACGACATCACCGGCAAGACGCCGGCCAGCTTCGAGCCGACCATCGACTACGTGGTCACCAAGGTGCCCCGCTGGACCTTCGAGAAGTTCCCCGGGATCCCCGGCGTGCTCGGCACCTCGATGCAGTCGGTGGGCGAGGCCATGGCCATCGGCCGCACCTTCCCCGAGTCGCTCCAGAAGGGGCTGCGCTCGCTCGAGCACGGCCGGCTGGGTCTCAACTGCGACCCGGGCGAGACGGCGGTCGACGCCCTCTCCGACGAGGAGCTGGTGGCCCGGGCGGCCATCGCCACCCCCGACCGCCCCTTCCACCTGGAGGCCGCCCTGCGCCGGGGCATCTCCCTCGAGCGCGTCCACGCCGCCACCTCCGTCGATCCCTGGTTCCTCGACCAGATCAGCCGCATCGTCGAGGAGCGGGCGGCGCTGGCCGAGAGCGGGTTCGAGGCCATGACCCGCCGGCGGTGGCGACGGGCCAAGCGGCTCGGCTTCGCCGACGCCCAGCTGGCGTGGCTGTGGGGCGTCGACGAGAAGGACGTCCGCGCCGCCCGCCTGGCCGCCGGGGTGGCGCCCACCTACAAGACCGTCGACACCTGCGGGGCCGAGTTCGAGGCCACCACGCCGTACCACTACTCGGCGTGGGAGGACGAGGACGAGGTGGAGCCGGGCCGGCGGCCCAAGGTGGTCATCCTCGGATCGGGGCCCAACCGCATCGGCCAGGGCATCGAGTTCGACTACTGCTGCGTCCACGCCAGCTTCGCCCTGGGCGACGCCGGCTACGAGACGGTCATGGTGAACTGCAACCCCGAGACGGTCTCCACCGACTACGACACCTCCGACCGGCTCTACTTCGAGCCGCTGACCACCGAGGACGTGCTGGCGGTGCTGGACGCCGAAGCCCGCACCGGCGAGCTGGTCGGCGTCGTGGTCAGCCTCGGGGGGCAGACGCCGCTGAAGCTGGCCGCCGCCGTGCCGGCCGAGCTGGTGCTCGGCACCTCACCCGACGCCATCGACCGGGCCGAGGACCGCGAGCGCTGGAACGCCCTGTGCGCCCGGCTGGAGATCCCCCAGCCGGCGGGCGGGGTGGCCGCCACCCTCGACCAGGCCGCCGCCGTGGTCGAGCGGGTGGGCTACCCGGTGCTGGTCCGCCCCAGCTACGTGCTGGGCGGGCGGGCCATGTCGATCGTCTACGACGACGACAGCCTGGAGGCGGCCATGGCCGAGCTGGCCGGCTTCGGCTCGCTCGGCCGCGAGGGCGGGCTGTCGGCCGAGCGCCCGGTGCTGATCGACCGCTTCCTCGAGGACGCGGTGGAGGTCGACGTCGACGCCGTGCGCGACGCCACCGGCGAGGTGCTCATCGGCGCGGTGATGGAGCACGTGGAGGAGGCCGGCGTCCACTCCGGCGACAGCGCCTGCGCCATCCCTCCTCCCACCCTGGCTCCGGCCGTGGTGGAGGTCATCGAGGGCTACACCCAGGCCATCGCCGACGACCTCGACGTCCGCGGCCTGCTCAACGTGCAGTACGCGGTCAAGCGGGGCCAGGTGTTCGTGATCGAGGCCAACCCCCGGGCCAGCCGCACGGTCCCGTTCGTGTCCAAGGCCACCGGCGTGCCGCTGGCCAAGGTGGCGGCGCGGGTGATGGTGGGCGCCACCCTCGCCCAGCTTCGGGACGAGGGCCTGCTGTGCCCGCCCCGCGGCCAGGGCCACGTGGCGGTCAAGGAGGCGGTGCTGCCGTTCAACCGCTTCCCCGAGGTCGACACCGTGCTCGGGCCGGAGATGCGCTCGACGGGCGAGGTCATGGGCATCGACCGGACCTTCGGCCTGGCCTTCGCCAAGAGCCAGATCGCCGCCGGCGACCGGCTTCCCGAGAAGGGCGCGGTGTTCCTGTCGCTGGCCGACCGGGACAAGCCCGCCGGGCTGGCCGCCGCCCGCCGCTTCGCCGAGCTGGGCTTCGCCATCGCCGCCACCACGGGCACGGCGGCGTTCCTGCACGACCAGGGTGTGGTGGTGGCCACGGTGGTGGGCAAGCTGGGCGACGGCGACGGCGGACCGACGGCGGTGGAGCTCATCGCCTCGGGCAAGGTCGACCTGGTGGTCAACACTCCACGCGGAGGCGGGCCGAGGGCCGACGGCGACTACATCCGGGCCGCGGCCGCCGTGCACCACCTGCCCTGCCTCACCACCGTCGCCGCCGCCGTGGCCGCCGCCAACGGCATGGCCGACTGGGCCGAGCACGGCCTGGCGGTGCGGTCGTTGCAGGAGTGGCTGGAGTGAGGGCGCCGCCGGCGCTGGCGGCGGCGCTCGACCGGACCGCCGACCTGCGGGCGCACCGCCGGGCGCCGGGCCCCGACCTCGCCACCCGGGTGGGCTCGGTGGCCCTTCCCAACCCGGTCATGACCGCCTCGGGCACCTCCGGCCACGGCGCCGAGCTGGGGCGCTACCTCGACCTGTCGAGCCTCGGGGCGGTGGTGGTCAAGTCGCTGTCCGCCCGTCCCTGGCCCGGCAACCCGGGGCCCCGGGTCCACGAGACGACGGCGGGGATGCTCAACAGCGTGGGCCTCCAGGGCCCGGGTGTGGAGGCGTGGCTGGCGTCCGACCTGCCGGCGTTGGTCGCCGCCGGCGCCCGGGTGGTGGCCAGCATCTGGGGGCACAACGTCGAGGACTACGCCGAGGCGGCGGCCCTGCTGGCCGACGCCCCACCCGAGGTGGTCGCCGTCGAGGTCAACCTCAGCTGCCCCAACATCGACGCTTCGGCTGGCGGCGGGGCGCCGGGCCGGGCCCGGCTGTTCGCCTCGTCGGAGGCAGCCACCACCGAGGCCATGGAGGCCACCGCCGCCTGCGGGCGGCCGCGCTGGGCCAAGCTGAGCGTCGGCGCCGGCGACCTGGTCGCCGTCGCCGTTGCCGCCCGGGCCGGCGGGGCCGAGGCGGTCACGTTGATCAACACCGTCCCGGCTCTGGCCATCGATCCGGCCACGGGCCGCCGGCGCCTGGGAGGTCCCGGTGGCGGCCTGTCGGGGCCGGCCATCCACCCGGTGGCGGTGCGGGCGGTGCACGACGTGACCGCCGCCGTGCCCGACCTCCCGGTGGTGGGGGTGGGTGGCGTGGCCTGCGGCGAGGACGCCGCCGAGCTGCTCCTCGCCGGCGCGGTGGCGGTGCAGGTGGGCACCGCCACCTTCGCCGACCCCCGGGCCCCGGCCGCGGTGCTGGCGGGCCTGCGCGCCTGGGCGCAGCGACGGGGCGTGCGGTCGCTGCCCGAGGTGGTCGGGGCCGTCCACCGGGTGGGCAGGGGCGGCGACCATGGCTGAGGCGCCGCGCCCTCCGGCGGCCGAGCTCCGTTCGCGGCTCGCCCTCGCCCTCGACGTCGACGACATGGTGGTGGCACTGCGCCTGGCCCGCGAGCTCCGGCCCTGGTTCGGGGTGGCCAAGGTCGGCCTCGAGCTCTACACCGCCGCCGGCCCCGACGCGGTGACCGCGCTGGCCGACCTCGGCTACGACGTGTTCCTCGACCTCAAGATGCACGACATCCCCACCACGGTGGGCCGCGCCGCTGCCGTGGTGGGCGCCTACGGGGTGCGCTACCTGACCCTGCACGCCTCCGGCGGCGGCCCCATGCTGCGGGCCGGCGTCGAGGGGCTCCACCGGGGAGCGTCACGGGCGGGCTTGGAGCTTCCCGTGGCCCTGGCCGTGACCGTGCTCACCAGCGACGCCACCGCCCCGTCCCACATCGTGCCCAAGCGGGTGCAGGTGGCCCTCGACGCCGGGTGCGGGGGGCTGGTCTGTGGCGCCCCCGACGTGGCCGACGTGCGCGAGCTCGCCCCCCGGCTCCTCCTGGTGGTGCCCGGCACCCGGCCCCCCGGCGCCGACGCCCACGATCAGGCCCGCACCGACACGCCCGCCGCGGCACTGGCCGCCGGCGCCGACCTGCTGGTGGTCGGCCGGGCCGTCACCGCCGCGCCCGACCGGGCTGCCGCCGCGTCGGCGCTGGTGGAGAGCCTGCGCGCCTGAGCCCGCAGTGAGGGCCCTGCACTAGGGTTCGCGGCCATGCCGCTGCCGCCAGAGCTCTCCCCCGACCAGCGCCAGGCCGCCCTCGACAAGGCGGCGGTGGCCCGGCGTGTGCGGGCAGAGCTCAAGGAGAAGCTCAAGATGGGCTCCACCTCGCTGCCCGAGCTGTTCGACCTGGCCGAGCGGGACGAGACGGTGGGCAAGATGAAGGTGCTCACCGTGCTCGAGTCGCTGCCCGGGCTGGGCAAGGTGAAGGCCCGCCGCCTGATGGAGGAGCTCCAGATCAGCGAGAACCGCCGCGTACGGGGGCTGGGCACGCAACAGCGGGAGGCTCTGCTCAAGCGCTTCCCCCGCTGACGCCGGCACGTGCTCGTCGTCGTCTCCGGCCCCGGCGGGGTCGGGAAGGGAACGCTGGTCGAGCGCCTGTTGCAGCTCGACCCCCGGTTGTGGCTGAGCCGGTCGTGGACCACTCGCCCCCGCCGGCCGGGTGAGCCCGACGACGCCTACGTGTTCGTCGACCGGGAGCACTTCCTGCGGGAGGTGGCGCGCGACGGCTTCCTGGAGTGGGCCGAGTTCCTGGGCAACCTCTACGGCACGCCCGTGCCCTCGCCGCCGCCCGGCTGCGACACCCTGCTGGAGATCGAGGTCCAAGGGGCCCGCCAGGTCCACGAGCGGGACCCGACGGCGCTGTTGATCTTCGTGGTCCCGCCGTCGCCCGAGGAGCAGCGGCGCCGGCTGGAGGGCCGGGGTGACCCCGAGCACCTGATCGCCCAGCGCCTGGCCAAGGCGGCCGAAGAGGCGGCGGCGGCGGGCGAGCTGGGCGCGGCGGTCGTGGTCAACGACGACCTGGACCGAGCCGTCGAGGAGATGGTCTCCCTTCTCGCCGCCGCCCGGGCCGAGCGAGGCCACTAGGGGCGCGCCCGGGGGGGCCTGGTACCCTTGCGCCCATGCCGTGGCGCCAGGACACCATGATGAACCCGCCCATCGAGGACCTGCTCGCGCGGGTCGACTCGAAGTTCACCCTCGTCACGGTGGCCTCCCGCCGGGCCCGACAGATCAACTCCTACTTCAACCACCTGGGTGAAGGCCTCGGGGCCATCGTCCCGCCCCAGGTGGCCTCCACCGCCCGCAAGCCGCTCTCCATCGCCTTCGAGGAGATCGCTGCCGGCAAGATCACCTACGAGCGCACGGGTGACGACACCGGGCTCGACAGCGTCGAGGAGCAGCTCGAGACCGATCGCGAGTGGGGGCCGGTGGGCACGCTCAGCGACGAGGTGGCCGGCGACGAGACGGCCGGAGGCGAAGCCCCCGAGCCCTCGTAGCACCCGGTGCTCGAGGGTCGCCGGGTCGTCCTCGGCGTCTCCGGCGGCATCGCCGCCTACAAGGCCATCGAGGTCTGCCGGCTGCTGGTCGACGCCGGCGCCGTGGTGCGCCCCGTGCTCACCGAAGCCGCCCTCCGCTTCGTCACCGCCACCACGTTCTCGGCGCTGGCCAGCGAGGCGGCCCGCACCTCGTTGTGGGACGGGCCCGAGCCCAGCCCCCACACCACGCTGGGCCGGGAGGCCGACCTGGTGGTGGTGGCGCCGGCGACCGCCCGCCTGCTGGCCGCCTACGCCGTCGGCCTGTCCGACGACCTCCTGGTGGCCACCCTGCTGGCCACCCGGGCGCCGGTGGTGGTCTGCCCGGCCATGCACACCGAGATGTGGGAGCAGCCGGCGGTGCAGGCCAACGTGGCGACCCTGCGCCAACGGGGCGTGCACGTGGTCGGGCCGGCGGCCGGGCCCCTGGCCGGGGGTGACGTGGGCCCCGGGCGCCTGGTCGAGCCGGCCGAGATCGTGGCCGCCTGCGCGTCGGTGCTGGGTGGCGCCGGCACCGGCGCCCTGGCCGGGCTGCGGGTGCTGGTCACCGCCGGCGGCACCCGCGAGCCTCTCGACCCGGTGCGCTTCCTCGGCAACCGCTCCTCGGGCAAGCAGGGCCACGCCCTGGCCGACGAGGCCGCCGCCCGGGGGGCCCGGGTCACCCTGATCACCACGGCCGAGCGCCCGGTGGCCCCGGGCGTCGAGGTGGTGAACGTCGACACGGCGGCCGAGATGGAGCAGGCGGTGCTGGCGCACAGCGACGCCGCCGACGTGGTGCTGATGGCCGCCGCGGTCGCCGACTTCCGGCCCCGGGTGGTGGCGCCGTCCAAGCTGCGGCGGGCCGAGGGGCTTCCCGAGGTGGTCCTCGAGCCGACCCCCGACATCCTCGCCGCCGTGACCGCCCGCCGCCGTCCCGGGCAGACCCTGGTGGGCTTCGCCGCCGAGTGGGGCGACCCCCGCCCCGGCGCGGCCGAGAAGCTGCGAGCCAAGGGTCTCGACCTGGTGGTGGCCAACGACGTGTCGGCGCCGGGCGCCGGCTTCGAGCACGACACCAACGCCGTGACGGTCCTGTCGACGTCGGGGATCGACTTGAATGGAGGGCTCGACGACAAGCGGGCCATCGCCCGCGCCGTGCTCGACGCCGTCCTCGTCCACAGGAGCAGTTCGTGAACCGTTACACCTTCACCTCGGAATCGGTGACCGAGGGCCATCCCGACAAGATGGCCGACCAGGTCTCCGACGCCATCCTCGACGCCATCCTGGCCGACGACCCCTACGGGCGGGTGGCGTGCGAGACGCTGCTCACCACCGGGCTGGCCGTGGTCGCCGGCGAGATCACCACCGACGCCTACGTCGACATCCCCAAGATCGTGCGCGAGACCATCTGCGGGGTCGGCTACGACCGGGAGTCGTTCGGCTTCGACGGCCACACCTGCGGGGTGATGGTCTCGATCGACGAGCAGTCGCCCGACATCGCCCGTGGGGTCGAGACGGCCTACGAGCGCCGCACCGGCCTGTCCATGGAGGACGCCCTCAACGCCCAGGGCGCCGGCGACCAGGGGATGATGTTCGGCTACGCCTGCGACGAGACCGAAGACCTCATGCCCATGCCCATCTGGCTGGCCCATCGGCTGGCTCATCGCCTGGCCGAGGTGCGCAAGGCGGGGATCCTGCCCTACCTCCGCCCCGACGGGAAGACCCAGGTGAGCTTCGACTACGAGGACGGTCGCCCGGTGCGGCTGCGCACGGTGGTGGTGTCCACCCAGCACCAGCCCGGCCTCGACACCGAGACCCTCATCAAGCCCGATCTCGAGGAGCACGTCATCCACCCGCTCCTGCCTGCCGGCTTCGACGACGACATCGACGTGCTGGTCAACCCCACCGGCACCTTCGAGCTGGGCGGGCCCGCCGCCGACACCGGCCTCACCGGGCGCAAGATCATCGTCGACACCTACGGGGGAATGGCCCGCCACGGCGGGGGCGCCTTCTCGGGCAAGGACCCGACCAAGGTCGACCGCTCGGCCGCCTACGCCGCCCGCTGGGTGGCCAAGCACGTGGTGGCCGCCGGCGCCGCCAGCCGCTGCGAGGTCCAGGTGGCCTACGCCATCGGCGTCGCCCACCCCGTGTCGCTGCTGGTGGAGACCTTCGGCACCGAGACCGTCGACCCGCTGAAGATCGAGGGCGCCGTCCAGGAGATCTTCGACCTGCGGCCGGCGGCCATCCTGCGTGACCTCGACCTGCGCCGGCCCATCTTCCAGCGCACCGCCGCCTACGGGCACTTCGGCCGGGCCGACAAGGAGTTCACCTGGGAGGCCACCCCCCGCCTCGACGACCTGACCTCCGCCCTCGGGCTCTAGGGCAGCCGGGTCGCACGGGCGTCACGGCCCCAGCCCCCTGGCCGCCCGCGCCGTCCGGGTCCTCCCGGACGTCCCCGCCATCGACAAGGAGTTCGACTACCTCGTCCCCGAGGGCATGGCCGACCACGTGCGGCCGGGGACCATGGTGCGCATCCAGCTGCACGGCCGGCGGGTCGGGGGCTGGGTGGTGGCCGACCACGTGTCGCCCCCGCCGGGCGTGGCGCTGCGGCCGCTGGCCAAGGTCACCGGCTGGGGGCCGGGGCCCGAGCTGCTGGAGCTGGCGGCATGGGCGGCGTGGCGGTGGTCGGGCCGGAGGGCCCACCTGCTGCGCACCGCCTCGCCGCCGCGGGCGGTACGGGGCCTGCCCTCGCTCGACCGGGGAGCGCCGCCGGCGGGAGGCGACGCCGGTGCCGACGAGCTGACCGCCGAGGCGCTGTCCCTGCCCCGCTCGGTGCTGCGCCTGCCGCCTGCCGCCGACATCCTCCCGCTGGTGGTCGAGGCCGCCCGGCAGGGGACGACCCTGGTGGTGGCGCCGTCCACGGCGGCAGCCGCCGATCTGGCCCGCCGGCTGCGGGGCACCGGGGTGTCGAGCGCGCTGGTGCCGGGGGAGTGGGCGGCGGCGGCGGCCGGGGCGCGGGTGGTGGTCGGCGCCCGGGCGGCGGCGTGGGCGCCGGCGGTCGACCTGGCCGCCGTGGTGGTGCTCGACGAGCACGACGAGGCGCACCAGGAGGAGTCGCAGCCGACGTGGAGCGCCCGTGACGTCGCCGCCGAGCGGGCCCGTCGCGCCGGCGCCCGCTGCGTGTGGGTCTCGCCCTGCCCCTCGCTGGAGGCGCTGGCGTGGGCGCCGCAGCTGGTCCCGTCCCGGGCGGCGGAGCGGGCGGGATGGCCGGTGGTGGAGGTGGTCGACCGGCGCAAGGAGGAGCCGCTGCGGGCCGACCTGTACTCGCCCCGGCTGGTGGAGCTGGTCCGGGGGGCGGCGGGCGGCGGTGCGAGAACCGGCGCCGGCAGCGCCCGGCCGGCGGTGTGCGTGCTCAACCGCAAGGGGCGCGCCGCCATGCTGGCCTGCCGGGCCTGCGGCGACCTGGCCCGGTGCCCCGACTGTGGCGCGGTGGTGGCCGCCGGCGACGAGGAGGCGGTGCTGGTGTGCCGGCGCTGTGACGCCGCCCGCCCGTCCAGCTGCCTGTCGTGCGGGGCGGGCCGGCTCAAGCTGCTGCGTCCCGGGGTGAGCCGGGCCCGGGAGGACCTCGAGCGGCTGGCCGGCGCTGCGGTGACGGAGGTCACCGGTGACCGCGGCGCCGGCGGTGACACCGACGGGCGGGTGCTGGTGGGCACCGAGGCGGTGCTGCACCGGGCCCGCTCGGCCGGCGTCGTGGCCTTCCTCGACCTCGACGCCGAGCTCCTGGCCCCCCGGTACCGGGCGGCCGAGCAGGCCATGGCCCTGGTGGCGCGGGCCGCCCGCCTCCTCGGCGGCAAGCCCGAAGGGGGGCGACTGGTGCTGCAGACCCGGCTGCCCCGCCACGAGGTGGTGGAGGCCGCCCTGCACGCCGACCCGGCACGGGTGGCGGCGGCCGAGGCCGAGCGGCGGGAGGTGCTGCGCTTCCCGCCCACGACGGCCCTGGCGGTGGTGTCGGGCGGGCCGGCGCCGGCGTTCGTCGAGCAACTCCGGGAACAGCCCGAAGTGGAGGTCCTCGGGCCGGCCGACGGCTCCTGGTTGGTGCGGGCGAGCGACCATTGCCGGCTCTGCGATGCCCTGGCCGCCGTTCCCCGGCCCCCCGGCCGGCTGCGGGTGGCGGTCGACCCCCTGCGGATCTGACGCCAGCCGCTGGCGGGGAAATGGTGCGTCCGCCGCGGGAAGAACCACCATCATCGTCGGATGTGGTCGTTGTCCGAAGCCCGCGCCGGGGCCGTCGCCGTGGCGCCGATGCTCATCGGTGTCGTGCCCTTCGGGTTGGTGGCCGGCGCCGCGCCGGTCGCCGGAGGCCTCGGCGGATGGGCCGCCCTCGGCCTGTCGACCATCGTGTTCGCCGGTGCTTCGCAGCTCGCCGCGGCCGAGGTGCTGGCCAGCGGCGGCTCCGCCCTCGCCGCCGTCCTCGTGGCGTGGACCATCAACCTGCGCATGGTGCTGTACTCGGCGTCGCTGGGGCCGTACCTGCGCCATGAGCGCCTCCCGCGTCGCCTCGGTGCCGCCTACCTGCTGACCGACCAGGCCTACGCGCTCTCGATCGCCCGGTGGGCCGGCGGCGGGAACCCCGAGGCGCGACTGTCCTTCTACCTGGGCGGGGCGGTCGTGCTGTGGGTGGCATGGCAAGCGGCCACCATCGCCGGCGTGCTGTTGGGCGGGGCCGTCCCCGAGGACGTCCCCCTGGACTTCGCCGTGCCGCTGGTGTTCCTCGTGCTGCTCGTCCCGCTGGTGACCACCCGCCCCGCCGTGGCCGCGGCGGTGATCGGGGGCGCAGGCGCCGTCGCCGCCGCCGAGCTGGGCGCCGGGCCCCTGTCCATCGTGGTCGGCGCGGCACTGGGCATCGCCGCGGGAGCGGTCGTCGACGCCCTCGGGGAGCGTGCCGGGCGCCGTCCCGGGCGCACGGGCCCGTGAGGAGCGGGGTGTGGCTGGCCATCGTGGTGTCCGGGGCGGGCACCTACGCCATGCGCGCTTCGTTCCTCGCCGCCGCTCACCGCCTGGCCCACGTGCCGCCCGGTGTGGCGAGGCTCCTGCGCCAGATCCCCCCGGCCGCCCTGGCCGCCCTCGTCGTGCCGGCGCTGGTTCGGCCCGAAGGACAGCTGCACCTGCTCCAGCCGCGACTGTTCGCCGGGGTGGTGGCGGCGCTGGTGGCCTGGCGCACCCGCAACGTGGGCGTGACCCTGGTGGTCGGGATGGTGATGCTGGTGGCCCTGGAGGCGGTCTGGGGGTGAAGGGCCCCGGACCGTGCTGGTGCCTAGGACGACGCCGGGGCCTCGTCGGCCGGCGTCGACGACCACTCCCGGCGGCGCACCTCGTACATGGCGATGGCGGCGGCCGAGGCGACGTTGAGGGAGCCGCCCCGCCCGAGCTGGGGGACGAAGGCGACGGCGTCGCAGGCCTCGAGGGTGCGAGCCGACAGCCCCCGGTCCTCGTGGCCCAGCACCAGGCACACGTCAGCGGGCAGGGCCACCTCGTGGAGCGGCACCGCACCGTCGGCCAGCTCGATCCCGAGCAGGAACAGGCCGGCGTCGCGCACCGCGGCCACGGCGGCGTCGGCCGTCTCGTAGCCGGTCCAGGGCACCGACCGCTCGGTGCCGAGCGAGGTCTTGCGGGAGCGGGGATGGTCGGGTGCGGCGGAGGCGCCGGCCACGTACAGGTGCTCGACGCGCTCGGCGGCGGCCATGCGCACGATGGCGCCGACGTTGAACGGCGTCTGGACCGAGTCGAGCAGCAGGGCCAGGCGGCCGGCGGTCCGCCGTCGCCAATGGCGGTGCAGGCGCTTCAGATCGGTGTCGCCCAGGTTCTTCATGCGGTGGTCTCCCGTCGAGCCTCGAGCAGGCGGTAGCCCATGCGGGACCGCAGTCGGCGGGTGGCGAAGCCCTCGCCCGCCAGCCAGCGGGCCAGCGAGTCGGCGCCCAGGTGCTTGTGCACCACCAGGCAGGCGGTGCCGTCCGGCTGCAAGCGGCCGAGCCAGGCGCGCAGCATGGCATGGATCTGCTCCTTGCCCACGCGCACCGGTGGGTTCGACCAGATGGCGGCGAAGCGAACCTCGGCAGGGACGTCCTCGGGGGTGGCGGGGCGGACGTTGTCGATGCCGGCGGCGACGGCGTTGTCCTCGACCAGGGCGAGGGCCCGGCGGTTGACGTCGACCGCCCAGACGGTGGCGGCGGGGGAGCGGCGGGCCAGGGTGAGGGCGATGGGGCCGTAGCCGCAACCCAGGTCGAGCACGTCACCCTCGGCCGGCGGCGGCGGCCCCTCGAGCAGCAGGAGCTTGGTGCCGGGGTCGATGCCGGTGCGGGAGAACACGCCGCGGTCGGTGGCCAGCTCCAGGTTGACGTCGGGTAGGGCCAGCGTGACCGTCCGGCGATCGGACGCCGCCGAGGGCTCGGGATCGAAGTAGTGGCTCAGGAGCTCCAGCCTTGCTCTATTGCTTGCGCCGGCGATAATCCGCCGGCGCCCGTTGGCACGGAGCCGGGTCGATCTGCGTT
>JAHWJR010000038.1:4909-12905 GCA_019348335.1 Actinomycetota bacterium | reverse complement strand
CTGGCCGTCGCCGCCGAGCGCAGCCGGACCATCAGCCCCTTCGCCTGCCCGTAGCGGAGGCGCCGGTCCGAGGCCGTTGCCGGCGGTGTGACGAGGACGTCCCGCCGGCAACGACCTCACCAGCCGCACCCGTTTCCTCGCCCGGTGCGTGGGTACGGACCGGAGACGTGAGCTGCCAACACCGTCTGCACCCCGTGCCGTGCCCGAAGTGACCCGTTCGGCCACCGGCATGGCCGAGGGCCTGCTCGCCGCCCTGCCCCGCCTGGCCGTGGGCCTGGTGGTGCTGGTCGTCGGCTGGGTGGCCATCGGGCTGGCCGTGCGGCTGCTGCGCCGGCGGCTCACCGCCCGCCGGGACCACAGCTTCGCCCAGGTGTTCGGCGGGCTGGCCAAGGGAGTGCTCCTGGTGGCCCTCACCCTGGCCGTGGCCGCGGTGATCTTCCCGTCCGTGAACCCTGCGAGCCTGCTCGCCGGCGTGGGTGTGCTCTCCATCGCCGCCAGCTTCGCCTTCCAGGACATCCTCCAGAACCTCCTGGCCGGGGCCCTGCTGCTGGTCCGCCGGCCCTTCGAGGAGGGCGACCAGATCGACGTCGACGGCAAGAACGGCACGGTCGAGCTCATCAACCTGCGGGAGACCCAGCTGCGCACCTTCGACGGGCAGCGCTACGTCATCCCCAACACCGACGTGTACCAGTCGGCCGTGCTCGTCCACACCGCCTTCCCGACACGGCGCACGTCGGTCCTGGTCGGCGTGGACTACGACGCCGACCTCGACGAGGCCTGCAAGGTCGCACTCGATGCCCTCTCGCAGGTCGACGGAGTGCACAGCGACCCGGCTCCCCAGGCGTACCTCGTGGAGTTCGGCGACTCGGCCATGGTCATCGACCTGCGGTACTGGACCGGGGCTCACCAGGCCGAGGTGCGCCGGGTGCAGCACGAGGTGATCGTGGCCGTCAAGCGGGCCTACGACGCCGCCGGCATCGACATCCCCTTCCCCATCCGGACCCTCGACGCCCGCCCCGGGTTCGCACAGGCGGTGCAGGGGCCCAACGGCGATCGGGCGTCCGCCGGCCGGCACGCCTGACCCCTGCCGGCGCCACGTCGCCCCAGGGCACACGCGGCGTCCCTGTCCGGGAGTAGGGTCCCGCCCCGGTGAGGATGGACCAGCTGGGACCCCTGCGTGTGGGCGAGATCCTCGACGTCGCCCTGAAGATCTACCGCGAGCGATTCGGCACCCTGGTGCGGGCGGTGGCCGTGGTGGTGATCCCCGTCGCCGTGCTGGTGGCCCTGGTGCAGATCTCCATCCCAGATCCGACGGCCGGCGCACCGGGGGGTGACCCGTTCGCCGCGTTCGACCCGGGAGCCGACCCGTTCGCGCCGGAGACCGACCCGTTCGCCGAGGTCGACGGCGGCGCCATCGCCGCGTGGGTGGCCGGGGGCCTCGTCGTCGCCCTGCTGAGCTGGTTCGCGACGGCGTTGGCGATCGCGGCGTGCTTCGCCATCGTCAGCGCCGCCTACCTCGACAAGGAGACCAGCTGGCGGCAGTCCCTGCGCTTCGCCACCGGACGCCTGCGGTCGCTGATCTGGTTCTACACCGTGTACGGGGTGCTGCTGATCCTTGCCTTCCTCGCCCTGGTGGTGCCCGGGGTGTACCTGTCAGTGGCCTGGGCCGTGGGGGTGCCGGTGCTGCTGTTCGAGGACGTCCGAGGGCGCAAGGCGCTCGGCCGTTCGCGGCAGTTGCTGAAGGGGCGATGGTGGGCGACGGCGGCCGTCCTGGTCTTGGTCGCCATCCTCACCTTCATCGTCCAGTTCGCCATCAACGGCGTGCTGATGGGCGTGTTCGCCGTCGGGGGCGGCGAGATCGTCGACACCGTCGCCAGCGGGCTGGCCAATGTCGTGTCGAGCATGCTGACCACCCCGTTCGCGGCGGCGGCGACCGCGGTGCTCTACTTCGACGCCCTGGTCCGCAAGGAGGGGTTCGACCTGGCCCAGCTGGCCGAGGGGGTGGGCCTCGCACCACCCGCTGACGAGCGAGGAAGGTCAGCAGCGGGTCCCCCACCCGGGCCACCGCCCGACGGGGATGCGCCGCCGTCCTGGCCCCCACCCCCGGACTGGCGCCCCTCGGCGTGAGGCCGGCGGCCGCCACGCTCACCCTGGCGCTGTCGCTGGTCGTCGCCGGCCCCGCCACCACTGCAGCGGCCGAGGCCATCGACGGCGACCGGTTCTCGCAGTTGGTCGATCGGGCGGCGGCCGGCGACGGTGCCGCCCTGGCCGAGCTGCGGCGCGTCGACCGGGTCGACGGCCGGCCGGTCGACATGGCCGCCGCCCTGGCCGACCGGCCCGACGATCGACTGCGGGTCTTGCAGGGCGGGTCACCGCCGGGCGAGGCCGACGCCGACGCCGCCCGCCGGTCGGCCCAGGAGGTCCTCGACCGCCGTGCCTTCCACCCTCCCGACGTCCCCCGGCCCCTGGAAGGGGTATTGCGACGAATCGGAGGATGGCTGGCGCCGCTGGGCCGGCCGTTGAGAGCGGCGTTCGAGTGGGTCACCGCAGAGTCGGAGCGCTTCGTTCCTCTGGCGGTCGGGGTGGTGCTGGGTGCGGCGGTGATCGCGCTGGTGGTGGGGCGCCGGCGGATGCCGCTCGGTGCCGGCCCGGGCGGTCGGCACCTGGCGAGCCGCAGCGAGGACCCGGTGCAACTGGAGCGCAGCGCCGACGAAGCCGAGCGGGCCGGCGATCTCGCCTTGGCCGTGCGCCTGCGGTTCCGGGCCGGCCTGGTGCGGCTCGACCGCGCCGGTGTGCTGCGCCTGCGCCCGTCCCTGACCACGGGCGCCGTCACCCGCGCCGTCCCGTCCGAGACGCTGGTCCGGCTGGCCACCGACTTCGACGAGATCGCCTACGGGGGCCGGCCGGCGGCGCCCGGCGACGTGGCCGCCTCGCGCACCGGCTGGCCCCGGGTGCTGGCCGAGGCCCGGCGGTGATCGCCGCCTGGCGCCGGCTCGGCACCGGCGCCCGCATCGCCGTGGTCCTCGGGGCCGCCGTCCTGGCCGTCAACATCGCCCTCGCCGCGGTCGACGCCGTGGTGGGCAAGGAGCCGTCGGGCCCGACCTCGTCCTCCTACGCCACCGCCCCCGAGGGCACCGCCGCCTGGGCCGGGCTCCTGGCCGACAACGGGCATCCCGTACGGCGACTGCGCCAGGCGCTCCACGAGGCCGACCTCGACCCCGGAGCGACGCTGGTGATCGCCGACCCCGCCCGCCTGGCGCCCTCGGAGATCGACGCCGCCGAGGCGTTCGTACGCAGGGGGGGACGGCTCATCGCCACCGGTCGGGCCTCCCTGCCTGCCGCCACCCGGCTGATCGACGAGCTCCGATGGCGGCCATCGGGGCCCGAGCGGGCGCGGGCACTGGTACCGGTGCCGGAGGTGGCCGGCGTCAGCGAGGTCACCACCGCCGGAGCCGGCGCGTTCACCGACGCCGGCGCCAGCCTGCCCATCCTGGCCGGCACGAACAGCGACGACGTCCTCGGCGTCGTCGCCACCGCCGGCGACGGGCGGGTGGTGGCCCTGGCCGACACCTCGCCGCTGCACAATCGCCGGCTGGCAGACGCCGACAACGCCGCCCTGGCGCTGGCCGTGGTGGGACCGCCCGGGCGCCCGGTCATGTTCGCCGAGGCGGCCCACGGCTACGGCGACGATGGCGGGCAGACGCTGCCCATCACCCTGCCCGCCCGGGCCCCCGGGGCCCTGATCGCCGCCGCGGTGGCAGCGGCGGTGTGGATGTGGTCGAAGGGACGCCGCTTCGGACCTCCCGAGGACCGCCAGCGGCCGCTGCCGCCGCCCCGGCGGGCCTACGTGGACGCCCTGGCCACCACCGCCGCCCTGGCCGGGCGGCCCGACGAGGCGGTGGCGCCGCTGCGCCAGCGAGCGGCGGCCCGGCTCGACGCCGGCGCCGGCACGTTGCTGACCGCCGAGGAGCGGGACCTGCTCCAGCGGCCGGTCAAGAGCGATCAGGAGCTGCTCGAGGTGGGGCGCATCGTCGCCCACCTGGAGCGGGGCACGACTTCGACGAGGGAGGGCTAGGTGCTGGCGGAGCTGCGGGCCGACGTGGTGGGCGAGGTGGGCAAGGTGGTGGTGGGCCAGGACCGGGTCCTCGACGAGGTGGTGGCGGCGGTGGCCGTCGGTGGCCACGTCCTGCTCGAGGGGCCACCGGGTGTGGCCAAGACCCTCCTCGCCTCGGCCCTGGCCCGGGCGCTGGGGCTGACGTTCCGCCGGGTCCAGCTCACGCCCGACATGCTGCCCTCGGACATCACCGGGACCGTGGTGCTGCGGGCCGGCGAGCTGGCGTTCCGCGAAGGCCCGGTGTTCACCCACGTGCTGCTGGCCGACGAGATCAACCGGACGCCCCCGAAGACCCAGGCGGCCCTGCTCGAGGCCATGCAGGAGCGCCAGGTCACCGTGGAGGGCGAGGGCCACCCCCTGCCCGACCCCTTCCTGGTGCTGGCCACCCAGAACCCGATCGAGCAGGAGGGCACCTATCCCCTGCCCGAGGCGCAGCTCGACCGGTTCCTCGTCAAGGTGGAGGTCGGGTACCCCTCCGAGGCCCACGAGGTCGCCCTGTTGCGCCTTGCCCACCGCGGCGTGATGCCCGCCGGGCTCGGTGACGTGGCCGCCGTGGCCGACGCCCGCCGGCTGCGGGCCGTGCGCGACGAGGTCGACGCCACCACTGCCGGGGACGAGGTCGTCGCCTACGTGGCCGCCGTCGTGCGCGCCACCCGGGTCCTGCCCAGCGTCGCCCTCGGCGCCAGCCCGCGAGCCGCCGTGCACCTGCTGGCCGCCGCCCGGGCCACGGCCCGGATGTCGGGGCGGGCCTTCGTCACCCCCGACGACGTCGCCCGGATGGCGCCGGCGGTGCTCCGGCACCGCCTGCTCCTGCGCCCGGAGGCCGACCTCGAGCGCTTCGGCACCGACGACGCCGTCGCCGCCGCGCTGGCGGCCGTCGCCGTTCCCCGGTGAGCCCGGCGCCCCGGGCGGCCCTGGCCGCCGCGGTGCTCGCCGTGCTGGCCTGGTTCCTGCCCGCCGGCGCCATCGTCCTGGCCGGGCTCGCCCTGGCCGGCGCGGTGGTGGCCGACGCCTGGTCGGTGCGCCGGCCGCCGGCGGTCGAGCGGTCGGTCCCCCGGGCGCTCTCCCGGGGGGTGGTCGCTCCCCTCGTCGTCACTCCCGTTGCCGGCGGCCGAGGTCGGGCCCGCATCCGCCAGCCCGTCCCGCCGGCGCTGGCCGTGGAGCCCGACGAGGCCGACGACCACCTCGACGCGGTGATCCGGCCCCGGCACCGGGGCCGCCACGTCCTGCCCCCGGTGGCCGTCCGCCTGACCGGCCCGCTGGGCCTGGGGCGATGGGACCACCGTGTCGGCGGGGAGCACGGGGTGGTCGTGTACCCGGATCTCCCGGCGGCCCGGGCCCTGGCCGTCACCGTCCGCTCGGGGATGGCCCGTGACCTGGCCCAGCTCACCCGGGGCGCGCTGGGGCTGGGTACCGAGCTGGAGCGGGTGCGCGACTACCTGCCCGACGACGAGCTGCGCCAGGTCAACTGGAAGGCCACCGCCCGCCTCGGCCGGCCCATGAGCAACGAGTACCGGCTCGACGAGGATCGCGACGTCATCTGCGTGGTCGACGCCGGACGGCTCATGGCGGCGCCGCTGGGTGCCGACCGCACCCGGCTCGACGCCGCCCTCGACGCCGCCGCCGCCGTGGCCGTGGTGGCCGACGCGGTCGGTGACCGGTGCGGGACGGTGGCCTTCGACGCCGCCGTCCGCCGCCTGGTTCGGCCCCGCCGGGCCGGCGGGCGGGCGGTGCTCGACGCGCTGTTCGACCTGGAGCCGGCGGCCACCGACAGCGACTACGCCGCCGCCTTCCACGCCGTGGGCGGGGGCAAGCGGTCCTGCGTCGTGGTCCTGACCGACCTGGTGGACGAGGCCGCCGCCCGCTCGCTCGTCGACGCCGTGCCCGTGCTGGCCCGCCGGCACGCCGTCGTGGTCGCCACCGCCACCGACGCCGACCTGGTCGAGCTCCTCGCCACCGAGCCGGCGACCCCGCTCCAGGTGCACACCGCGGCGGTGGCCGCCGAGGTCCTGGACGCCCGCGCCCGGGCAGCCACCCGGCTGCGCCGCTCCGGGGCCGTGGTGGTCGAGGCACCGGCGGCCCGGCTGGGCCGCGTGTGCGTGTCGGCCTACCTCTCGCTCAAGGCGCGGGCTCGGCTCTGAGCGCTCCCTGGCGCAAGACCAACACCCAGTAGAGGGCGCCGAGGCCGAACCCCACCACCAGCGCCACGGCCAGTCCCCCGCCGGCGCCGGTCACGAAGCCCTCGACCAGCCCGGCCAGGACCAGCCACGGGGCGGTGCCCAGGGCCAGCTCGGCGGCGGCCCGTCCCTCGGTCACCAAGGCGTCGGCCCGCCGGCGTCGGCCCGGATCGATGAGGGCCAGCCCCACGCGCAGCCCGGCGGCGCCGGCGACCACGATGCACGAGAGCTCGAGCACCCCGTGCGGGACGACCAGCTCGGTGAAGACGCGGCCGTTGCCGACGGCGACGGCGACGCCCCCCAGCACGCCGATCAGCACCCCGTTCATGACCAGGATCAGCGCGGTGACCACGCCGGCGGTGATCCCGCCGGCGAAGGCCAGGAAGGTGACCTGGATGTTGTTGGTGAGGATCTGCGCCGACATGGCCGCCGAAGCGTCGCCGGGAAGGCCGAGGTCGGCGCTCGTCGCCATCCCCGGCGCCAGAGCCGCCAGCCCCGGGTCGGAGGCGCCCCACGCGCCGGCGACGACGATGGGGCCCAACAGCAGTGCCGCCGACGCCCACAACGGCCCCGGCCGCTCGCGCACTCGGCGCCAGTAGCCCCGCAGCAAGAAGCTGCGCAGCGATCCCCGGCGCGACGCTCGGCCGTAGACGGCGAGGCGGGCCCGGCCCACCAGGGCCTCGAGCCGGGCCAGCTCCGGCTCCGCCGGCCAACGGCGGCGGACGGTGGCCAGATCGGCGGCCGCTGCCCGGTACAAGCCGCCGAGGCGGCGCAGGCGTGCCGGGCCGAGCCGCTCGGGATGGCCGCGTGCGGCGTCGAGCAGCTGTCCCAGCTCATCCCACTCGCCGGAACGCTCGGCCACGAACCGGTCTACCGTCACGGGGTGGACCTCGACGATCGGGTGGTGCTGGAGACGCCCGAAGGCGTGGCCATCGAGCTGACCCTCGCCGGTCTCGGCTCGCGCATGGCGGCGTTCCTGCTCGACTGGTTCCTACGGTTGGTTGTGTTCGTGGCGCTCATGCTGCTCTCGGCATTGGCCTCCGCCGACGTGGATCTCGGGGGCTGGTTGGTAGCGGTGGTCACCGTGGTCTGGTTCCTGCTCCTGTTCGGCTACGACGTGCTGTTCGAGGTGGCGGCCGGCGGTCGCACGCCGGGGAAGCGCTGGACCGGCATCCGCGTGGTCGACGGCAATGGCGGCCCGGTCCGGTTCGTGACCAGCGTCATCCGCAACCTCCTCCGGCTCATCGACTTCTTGCCCGGGTTCTACCTCGTCGGCGTGATCTCCGTGATGGTGTCGGGCCGAAACCAGCGCCTCGGCGACCTGGCCGCCGGCACACTGGTCATACGGGAGCGCCGAGCTGCCCCGCCCGCCCGGTGGACGCCGCCGGCCGGCGAGCACACGGCCGGTTGGGACGTCGCCCAGGTCACCGCCGACGAGCTGGCCACGGTCCGGCGCTTCCTCGAGCGCCGCCAGGCGCTGTTGACCCCCGCTCGGTCCCGGATCGCCGGCGAGCTCGCCGGCCGCCTCCGGCCCAAGGTGGCCGGGCCCGGTGCCGACGTCGACGACGAGCGCTTCCTCGAGCTGGTCGCCGCCGCCAAGGCCGACCGACGCTGACCGCCTCCTCCTCCCACCGTTCCCCTAGTCCTCGGTGGCCTTGGCCTCGTCGTGCAGCCGGTCGTGCAGGCCCTCCAGTGTCGTCCGGCT
>JAHWJR010000038.1:0-4809 GCA_019348335.1 Actinomycetota bacterium | reverse complement strand
TGGCCTTGGCCTCGTCGTGCAGCCGGTCGTGCAGGCCCTCCAGTGTCGTCCGGCTGAGGGTCGCCGGCGGCTCGAGACGGTGTACCCGGCGCAGGTGCTCGACCAGCGTGTCGTTCTGGGAGCTGACCCGCTCGTGGCCGTGGTCGGTGGAACCCACCGCCTCCGCCGTCTCGATCTCCTCTTCGCTCAGCTCCCCCACATCGCCTCCGGCACCCGGCCAGCACTTCATTCCATGCCGGAAGCATGCCGCTGGCCGAACTCCCGGCGAAGCCCGACCGCCACCAGGACGACGCCGAGGACGACGAGGAACACCTCCACCGTCGTCGCTGCGTCACCCGGCACCGCCCGATGGAGGCCGAGCAACCAGTGGGACACGACGTTGTCGACCACGGCCACGACTCCGAGGGCGACCATCCCGCCGTTGACCAGTGCCTGGCGGCGAGCGGTCCGCAGGTGATCCACTGATCAGCCGGCCCGGTCGTTGCGAAACTCGCCGCCCCGACTACGGCTTGTAACCCACGACGTAGTCGAAGTGGTCGGTGAACTCGAGCACCTCCGCCTCGGCGTGCGCCTCCTCCATCTCCCGCAGCCCCTCGGCGAGCTCCTCCGGGCTGAAGCTCGACAGCACCGACATGTACTGACTGGCGACCATCTCGAAGTAGCGCTGCTTGGGAACGGCGTGGGGCCAGTCGACGGCATCGCGCGCGGTGCGGAAGCCGGCCTCCCCCAGGAGCCGCTCCAGCTCGTCGGGGTTGGCGTGCCAGCCCAGCGCCCGCTTCTTGGCCGCCTCGAACAGCGGATAGTCGATGTCGGGCGGGACGTGCACGAGCAGCAGTGCCCCGCCGGGCTCGAGCCGCTCGTACAGGTTCTGGAACAGCGCTTGCCGGTCGTCCACGTGGTGGACCGTCTCCTTGATCAGCACCTTGTCGTAACGACGGGGCTGTTCGGAGAAGGTGAGGGCGTCCATGTGCACCTTCTCCACCGGCAGGTCGTCCGGCACGTGGTCGAGCATGTCGGAGCTGAAGTCCACGAGGACCACGGGCTGGCGGAGCTTCACCTGATCGAGAATGGCGGCGGTGTAGATGCCGGTCCCGCCGCCGAGGTCGACGAAGACGTCCTCCTCCGACAAACGCAGCATGTCGATCATCTTGGTCACCAGGGCCGGCACGAAGTCACCTGAGTACGACAGGTACTCGCTGTAGCGCTCGGCGATCCTCTCGTAGTGCTCGTCGATCACTTCTTGGCTCATCTGCGGCGCTCCGTCGCTCGTCAACAGGGATTCCGACCATGCTCGCGCATACGGTGCCGCGACGTAGCGGGCACACCGTCAACGGAGCCTCCGACGCCCGATCCGTCCCGGCGGTGCAGAAGCTCCCCAATCACGCGTTCGTTCCGCTACCCTCGGACTTGGTCGTCATTCTCGGCGGGACGGCTACGAAACGTGACCGACGACCACTCGACGGGGGGGATTCGAAAGCCGGCTCGACCCGAGCCTGGACCGTCCGGAACGGCGCCGGTATCCGACGTCATTCCCGGTGGCCTCGAGGGGCACCTTGTCTCGACGCTCTTCGAGCTCGACATCGGTGCAGAGCGGCGCACGAACCCATGTTGCGAGCTTCCAAGTCCGACCAGTTTGGTCCGCGCGCGCTGCGCACGGCTCCCCACCCCGCGCCGCGACTCAGGGCGCCCGTCGCCGGCGACGCCGCACCCATGTGGCGCCTTGCCGTGGACACGGGAGCCCTCGACGTCAACTCTCCGTACGCCTACCTGTTGGTGTGCACCCACTTCGCATCGACGTCGCTCGTCGCCGTGGACCCCGAGGACCCCGAGGACCTCGCCGGTTTCGCCGCCGCCTACCGCACGCCCGATGACCTCGACGTGCTGTTCGTATGGCAGATCGCGATCAGCGCCGAGCGGCGTGGTGCCGGGCTGGGCGGACGCCTTTTGCGCGCGCTGCTGACTCAGCCGGGAAACCGAGGCGTCCGTTGGGTGGAGGCCACCGTCACACCCTCGAACCGCGCCTCCGAGCGCCTGTTCCACTCATTCGCTCAGTCACTCGGTGTCACCTGCGAGGCGACCGGCAGCTATCCGGCCGAGCTCTTCCCCGGCGGCAATCACGAACCAGAGGTCCTCTACCGAGTAGGGCCGTTGTCCATCGATCGAAACGAAATGAAGAGAGGCAGATGAAGTTCACCAACAGACTCGAATCTGAAGTCCGGTCCTACTGCCGGACATGGCCGACCACCTTCACCAAGGCCAAGGGGTCGCGCCTGTACGACGACAAGGGCCGGGAGTACCTCGACTTCTTCAGTGGCGCAGGCTCGCTCAACTACGGCCACGGTCACCCGCGCCTGAAGACCGCGCTCCTCGAGTACCTCCAGAGCGACGCCATCGTCCACGGTCTGGACATGTCCACCGTGGCCAAGGAGCGCTTCCTCGAGCGGTTCGAGGAGGTCATCCTGCGACCACGTGGCCTCGACTACAAGGTGCAGTTCCCCGGCCCTGCCGGCACCACCGCGGTGGAGGCGGCCCTCAAGCTGGCACGGAAGGTGACCGGCAGGGAGCGTGTCGTCGGCTTCACCAACGCCTTTCACGGGATGACCCTCGGGTCGCTGGCCATCACCGGCAGCTCGCCGAAGCGCGGTGGCGCCGGCATCCTGTTGAGCTCCGGGGTCAACATGCCCTTCGACGGCTACCTCGGCGAGGGGGTCGACACCATCGACTACCTCGAGGCGCTGCTGGACGATGACGGCAGCGGGCTCGACCTCCCCGCCGCCATCATCGTCGAGACCGTCCAGGGCGAAGGCGGCATCAACGTGGCCAGCCGCGAGTGGCTTCGCCACCTGTCGGCGCTGGCCCGCCAGCACGGGATCCTGCTCATCCTCGACGACATCCAGGTCGGCTGCGGCCGCACCGGGCCGTTCTTCAGCTTCGAGGCGGCCGGCATCGTTCCCGACATCGTCTGCCTGTCGAAGGCACTGTCGGGATACGGGATGCCCTTCGCCGTCACCCTCCTGCGGTCCGAGCTCGACGTGTGGGACCCGGGTGAGCACAACGGGACCTTCCGCGGGTTCAACCCCGCGTTCGTCACCGCCACCGAGGCGCTGACGGCGTTCTGGGAGGACGACACGCTCACCAAGGACGTCAAGAAGAAGGGCGCTTGGGTCAGCGCGGTGCTCGACAGCCTGGCGACGGCCTACCCCGAGCTCGGCGCCACCGAGCGGGGCTGGGGCCTCATCCGCGGGTTGGCGTGCGAAGACCCCGCGATGGTGGAGAAGATCGTGAGGGCGGCGTTCGAGCTGGGCCTGATCATCGAGACCTCCGGGTCCGACAGCGAGGTCCTCAAGCTGCTGCCCGCCCTCGTCATCGACGACGACGATCTGGCCCAGGGCCTGGGCCTGCTCGACGAGGCCATCGCCTCGAGTCTGGACGTCCCTCGCCGGCTCGCCACCGAGGCCGTGGCCGAGGCGATGTCGTGATCGTCCGCAACCTCGACCAGATCGTCGGCACCGACCGCGACGTCGAGGGCCCGAGCTTTCGCAGCCGCAGGTTCCTCCTCGCCGGCGACGGCACCGCCTTCTCCTTCCACGACACGGTGCTCCACGCCGGCACAGAGACGTCCATGTGGTACCGCCACCACGTGGAGGCCGTGTACTGCGTCGAGGGCACGGGCCAGCTGGAGAACCTCGATACCGGTGACGTCCATGCCGTGGGCCCCGGCACCTTCTACTGCCTCGACGGCCACGAACGGCACCGCCTGCGCGCCGACACCGCCCTGCGGATGATGTGCGTCTTCACTCCCCCGCTGACGGGTAACGAGGTGCACGACGAAGACGGGACCTACCCGCTTCTCCTCGACGCACCTGGGCTCGAGACCGAGCCCGACACCGACCGCACCTCGCGTCCTTCGGAGGCAAACGCATGACGACCACGACCCGGATCACCGACCGCTACCCCTCTCGCGTCGCTCCCGAGCCCGGGATCCTCGAACGTCAGGACCCCGTCGTGTGGGGCGCCGCCGGCGACGGGCCGCTCACCGGCGAGCAGCTCGACCAGTTCGACCGTGACGGCGTCCTCATGCTCCAGGGTGTCCTCGACGGCGGCGAGGTCGACGAGCTGCTGGTCACGGCCGACGAGCTGGCGAGCAGGCCCGAGCTGCGGGCCTCCGAGCGCACCATCGTCGAAGCCACGAGCGACGCGGTCCGCTCCGTGTTCGAGGTTCACCGGTTGAGCGACACCATCCGCACGCTGGCCGCCGACGACCGGCTCGCCGGCGCGGCGCGCCAGATCCTCGGCAGCGACGTCTACCTCCACCAGAGCCGGGTCAACTTCAAGCCGGCCATCCACGGTGAAGGCTTCTTCTGGCACTCCGACTTCGAGACGTGGCACACCGAGGACGGGATGCCGGCGATGCGCGCCGTCAGCTTCTCGGTGGCGCTCACCGAGAACTTCCACTTCAACGGCCCCCTGATGGTGCTGCCCGGCTCGCATCGCGCCTATGTGGCCTGCGTGGGTGAGACCCCCGACGATCACTACAAGCACTCGCTGCGCACCCAGGAGATCGGCACGCCCGACGACGCCAGCCTTCGCGCCCTTGCAAAGCGGGCCGGCGGCGAGATCCGGACCCAGGTCGGTCCCGCCGGCTCCATCGCCATCTTCGACTGCAACGCCATGCACGGCTCCAGCAACAACCTCTCGCCGTTCCCTCGGAGCAACGTCTTCTTCGTCTACAACAGCGTCGACAACGCAATCGGCGAACCGTTCTCCGCCAGCAAGCCCCGGCCCGACTTCATCGCCGCACGGGACTTC
>JAHWJR010000206.1:1186-3825 GCA_019348335.1 Actinomycetota bacterium | reverse complement strand
GCCGACCTCGACCAGGCGCTGGCCCTCGCCGCCGACGACGTGCCCGAGGCGGCCCGCAGGCTCATGGAGCGCTTCTGGCCCGGCGGGCTGACCGTGGTGGTGCGCCGCCGGCCCGGGCTCGGCCTCGAGCTCGGTGGCCCCGACGACACCACCATCGGCCTGCGCCTCCCCGATCATCCGGTGCCGACGGCCCTCGCCGTGCGGGCCGGCCCGCTGGCCACCACCAGCGCCAACCGCCACGGCGAGGCGACCCCCGCCCGGGCGGCCGACGTCGCCGAGCACCTGGGGCAGGGCGTGGCCGTCGTGCTCGACGCCGGCCCGTGCGACGGTGACGCCTCCACGGTGGTGGCCTGCCTCGACGAGGAGGTGCGGGTGCTGCGCCCGGGCAAGGTCTCGCCCGCCGAGGTGCTGGCCGAGGGCCGCGGGCGTTCTCGGTAGACTCGCCCCATCGAGATCCTGATCCTGTGCACCGCCAACCAGTGCCGTTCGCCCATGGCCGAGGGCCTGCTCCGGCGCCGGCTGGAGAAGCTCGATCCCGACGTCCGGGTGTCGTCGGCGGGGGAGATGGCCGGTGGGGTGCCAGCGGCGCGGGGCTCGCTCCGGGCCATGGCGTCGAGAGGCATCGACCTCTCCGAGCACCGCAGCCGCCGGTTCACGCCCGAGCACCTGGGCGCCGCCGACCTGGTGCTGGGCATGGCCCGCCGTCACGTCCGCGAGGCGGTGCTGGCCTGGCCCGACGCCTGGCCCCGCACCTTCACGCTGAAGGAGCTGGTCCGCCGGGGCAGGGCCACGGGGCCCCGCCGGCCCGGCCAGTCGTTCGACGAGTGGCTGCGACGAGTGCACCTCGGCCGGCGCACGACCGACCTGCTGGGTGACGATGCCGCCGACGACGTTGCCGATCCCATCGGCGGTCCCGACCACCGCTATGCCGTGACCGCCGACGAGCTCGAGGAGCTCATCGACGAGCTCGTCGGCCTGGCGTTCGCACCCGCCGCTCCGTCGGTCGGAGCGACCACCACCAGGAAGGGCTGAGACATGCGCATCGCCATCGGATCCGACCACGCCGGCTTGCCGCTGAAGAAGGAGCTCGTCGAGTTCCTCCAGGAGGGCGGGCACCAGGTCGACGACGTGGGAACCACCGGCTCGGAGTCGGTCGACTACCCCGACTTCGGGGCGGCGGTCGGGCGGGCCGTGTCGGCCGGCGACAGCGAGCTGGGCGTGGCTGTGTGTGGCACCGGCATCGGGATCTCCATCGCCGCCAACAAGGTCGACGGCGTCCGGGCTGCCGTGGTCCACGACGTCACCTCGGCCCGGCTGGCCAAGCAGCACAACGACGCCAACGTGGTGTGCATGGGCGCCCGTCTGGTGGGGCCCGAAGTGGCGCGCGAAGCGCTGCACGCCTTCCTCGACGCAAAGTGGGAGGCCGGGCGCCACGGACGGCGCGTCGACAAGATCACCGCCCTCGAGCATGACCAGCAGGGCGGCTCGTGAGCTCTCGCCGTGACTGAAGGTCCTGAGCACCACGACGCCGAGCTGTTCGCCATCCTCGAGCGCGAGCTCCAGCGCCAGAACACGACGCTGCAGCTCATCGCCTCCGAGAACTTCACCTCCCCCGCGGTGCTCGCCGCCACTGGCTCGGTGCTCACGAACAAGTACGCCGAGGGCTATCCCGGCCGCCGCTTCTACGGCGGCAACCGGTTCATCGACCAGGCCGAGGACCTGGCCCGCCGGCGGGTGGCCGAGCTCTTCGGGGCCGACCACGCCAACGTCCAGCCCCACTCCGGGTCCAACGCCAACCTGGCGGTGTGCCTGGCCCTGCTGGAGGCGGGCGACACCCTGCTGGGCATGCGCCTCGACCAGGGCGGCCATCTGAGCCACGGCCAGGCCGTCAACATCAGCGGGCGCTACTACCAGGGCGTCACCTACGGGGTGACCCGCTCCGACGAGCGCATCGACTACGACGAGGTGCGCGACCTCGCCCTGGCCCACCGGCCGAAGCTGATCATCGCCGGCGCCACGGCCTATCCCCGCACCATCGACGCCGCCGCCTTCCGCAGCATCGCCGACGAGGTGGGGGCCTACTTCCTCTTCGACGCCGCCCACTACGCCGGGCTCATCGCCGGCGGCGCCTACCCCGACCCGGTGCCCCACGCCGACGTGGTCACCTTCACCACCCACAAGACCCTCCGCGGCCCTCGGGGCGGATGCATCCTGTCGCGGGAGGAGCACGCCAAGGCCATCGACAAGGCGGTGTTCCCGACGCTGCAGGGCGGACCGCTCGAGCACGTGATCGCCGCCAAGGCGGTGGCCTTCTTCGAAGCGGCCCAGCCCTCGTTCCGGACCTACGCCACCCAGGTGGTGCGCAACGCCGAGGCCCTGGCCCGGGGCCTGGCCGGCGAGGGCTTCCGTCTGGTGTCCGGCGGCACCGACAACCACCTGGCGCTGGTCGACCTGCAACCCTTCGACGCCGAGCTCACCGGCAAGCAGGCCCAGGAGGCGCTGGAGCAGGCGGGCATCACCACCAACAAGAACACCATCCCCTACGACCCGCGGTCGCCGTTCGTCACCAGCGGCCTGCGCCTCGGGACCCCGGCGGTGACCACCGCCGGCATGGGCACCGCCGAGATGGCCACCGTCGC
>JAHWJR010000206.1:0-1086 GCA_019348335.1 Actinomycetota bacterium | reverse complement strand
CGTGCGCGGCTACCTGATCGTCCTCTCCGTCGCTGTCGGCACCACGGTGCTGCTGACGCCACTGGTGCGCCGCCTGGCCATCCGGCTGGGTGCGGTGGTCCGTCCCGACGAGCGCCGCGTGCACGAGCGCCCGACCCCCACCCTGGGGGGCGTCGCCATGTACCTCGGCTTCATGGCGGCCATGGCCACAGCCACGAGGATCCCGCAGTTCGACGGCGTGTTCGACGCCACCTCGGAGCCGCTCGGCGTGGTGCTCGGCGCCACCATCATCTTCGCCGTGGGGCTGGCCGACGACCTCCGCGAGGTGTCGGCCCCGGCCAAGGTGGCGGGTCAGGTGCTGGCCGGCAGCGTCCTGTCGCTGCTCGGCGTCACCATGCTGTTCTTCCGCGTGCCGTTCGGCGAGATCATCCTGTTGTCGCCCGACCTCGCACCGCTCGTCACCGTGCTGTGGGTGGTGGGCATGGCCAACGCCGTCAACCTCATCGACGGCCTCGACGGTCTGGCCGCGGGGATCGTCGCCATCGCCGCCGCCGCCTTCTTCCTCTACGCCCGCCAGCTGTTCGACGAAGGGTTGCTGCCGTCCGACAGCGTCAGCCCGCTCATCGCCGTCATCGTGCTCGGGGTGTGCCTGGGGTTCCTGCCCCACAACTTCCACCCCGCCCGCATCTTCATGGGCGACGGCGGCTCCATGCTCCTGGGGCTGCTCATGGCCACACCGACGCTGTTGGTCGGCGGCCAGACCAACGAGGGGTTCAGCGGGCAGACCTTCTTCTTCTTCGCCCCCCTGTTCATCCCGTTCTTCATCCTCGGGGTGCCCATCGTCGACACCGTGTTCGCCATCGTGCGCCGGGCCAGCCGGCGAAGTGGCCTCACCAGCGCCGACAAGGACCACCTTCACCACCGGCTCATGCGCCTGGGGCACGGGCAACGGCGGTCGGTGCTGATCCTGTGGGCATGGACGGCGCTGTTGTCGGCGTTCGTGCTCTACCCGGCCTACACCAACCGGGGCAACGCCTTCGTGCCGTTCGGCATCGCCGCCCTGGGCATCGCCCTCTACACGGTGCTCCACCCCCAGGCCCGTCGTTC
>JAHWJR010000205.1 GCA_019348335.1 Actinomycetota bacterium | reverse complement strand
GTCGGGGAGGCGGGATTTGAACCCGCGACCTCCTGCCCCCAAAGCAGGTGCGCTTCCGCTGCGCTACTCCCCGTGCTCGCACACAGTACCGCCCTCCCCGGGCACCGCTTCGGGCTCGCCGGTCGGTCGGACGGTGGTGCCCCGTTACACTCCGCCCTGGTGCGCACCAATGTCGAACCTCTCGAGGGCAACCGGGTCAAGCTCGTCGTCGAGGTCGACGAGGACGAGTTCGAGCAGGCGATCGACGCAGCCTTCAAGCGCATCGCCCGCGAGGCCCGCATCCCCGGGTTCCGACCGGGCAAGGCGCCCCGCCGCCTGCTCGAGGCCCGCATCGGCACCGAGGTGGCCCGCCAGGAGGCGCTGCGCGAGGCCCTCCCCGAGTACTACGAGCGGGCGGTGGTCGAGGCCGACGTCGATGCCATCGCTCCGCCCGAGATCGACATCACCGCCGGCCAGGACAGTGGCGCGGTCGCCTTCGACGCCGTGGTCGAGGTTCGCCCCAAGGTGCAGGTCCCGGGCTACGACCACCTTCGGGTCACCGTGCCCGACCCCAAGGTGACCGAGGCCGAGGTCGACGCCCAGGTCGAGCGCCTGCGGGCCCAGTTCGGTGAGCTCCAGGTCGTCAGCCGACCCGCACGCGACGGCGACCACGTCACCATCGACATCGCGGGGTCCATCGCCGACGAGCCGGTCGAGGGCCTCACCGCCGACGACTACCTCTACGAGGTGGGCAGCGAGGCCATCCTGCCCGAGCTCGATGCCGAGCTCCGGGGCGCCAAGGTCGGCGACATCCTCGTCTTCAACGCCGAGCACCCTGATCCCGACCAGGAGCACCCCATCCGCCTGCGCGTCCTGGTCAAGGAGGTCAAGGAGAAGATCCTCCCGGACGTCGACGACGAGTGGACCAACGAGGCGTCCGAGTTCGAGACCGTGGCCGAGCTGCGAGAGCACCTTCGCCAGCGGCTGGCCGAGATCAAGCCGGCGCAGAGCAAGGCCGCCCTGGAGGACGGCACGCTGGCAGCCCTGGTCCAGCTGGTCGACGACGACCCGCCGGCGCCGCTGGTCGACGCCGAGGTCGAGCGACAGGCGTCGCAGCTCGTGTCCCGGCTGCGCACCCAGAACCTCTCCATCGAGGACTACCTGCAGGCCACCGGGCGCACCGGTGAGGAGCTGGGCGAGGAGCTGCGCCGGCGAGCCACCGACGCCGTCAAGGCCGATCTGGCGCTACGTGCCGTCGCCGAGGCCGAAGGCATCGAGGGCGACGACGACGCCGTCGAGGCCCAGATCCACCACATGGCCCACCAGATCCACGAGGACCCCGACGAGGTCCGCGGCCGGCTCGAGCGCGCTGACCAACTGCAGGCGGTACGCTCGGACGTGGCGAAGAGCAAGGCCCTGGAGTGGCTGGTCGACCACGCCGAGATCGTCGACGAGGAGGGTCGCCCGGTTGATCGTGGCGACCTGGAACCAGCCCGAACCGAGTCGGACGAAGTGACGGCCGACACCACCCAGGAACCCGCCGCCGAACCCGGCACCGTCGAGGAGCAGCCTGCATGACCGATCCCATCCGCAACCTCGAGGTCCTGGCCGGCGGTGAGCAGCGGCTGCGGGCGTTCAACTACCTGGTCCCCACCGTGGTCGAGCAGACCAACCGAGGCGAGCGGGCATTCGACCTCTACTCGAGGTTGCTGAAGGAGAACATCATCTTCATCGGCACCCCGATCGACGACACCATCGCCAACCTGGTCGTCGCCCAGCTGCTGCACCTGGAGTCCGAGAACGCCGACCGCGACGTCAACGTGTACATCAACTCGCCCGGCGGCGACATCACGGCGCTGTTCGCCATCTACGACACCATGCAGTACGTCAAGCCCGACATCACCACGATCTGCTTCGGGCAGGCGGCGTCGGCGGCGGCGGTGCTGCTGGCGGCCGGGACCAAGGGCAAGCGGCTGGCGCTGCCCCGGGCCCGGATCATCATCCACCAGCCCTATGGTCAGGCCATGGGCCAGGCGGCCGACATCGAGCTGGCGGCCAAGGAGATCGAGCGGATGCGCACGGCGCTCGAGGAGCTGCTCTCGGAGCACACCGGCCAGCCCATCGAGAAGATCCACCGAGACACTGACCGCGACTTCGTGATGTCCGCCGCAGAGGCGAAGGAGTACGGCATCATCGACGAGGTGGTCAGCATGCGAGAGCTGGCTCCGGCCGACTCCGCAGCGACGGCGTAGCAACCAGCATCACACCCGGGGGGACACATGGCGAGGATCGGTGACGGCGGCGGCGACCTGCTGAAGTGCTCGTTCTGCGGCAAATCGCAGAAGCAGGTCAAGAAGCTGATCGCCGGCCCCGGCGTCTACATCTGCGACGAGTGCATCGACCTCTGCAACGAGATCATCGAGGAAGAGCTCTCCGAGACCGCCGAGCTCCATTTCGACGAGCTCCCCAAGCCCCGGGACATCCACGAGTTCCTCGACGACTACATCGTCGGCCAGGAGCACGCCAAGAAGATCCTCTCGGTGGCGGTCTACAACCACTACAAGCGGGTGCAGGTCGGCAACACCGGTGACGCCGACGTCGAGCTGGCCAAGTCGAACATCCTGCTGCTCGGCCCGACCGGCTGCGGCAAGACGCTGCTGGCCCAGACCCTCGCCCGGATGCTCAACGTCCCCTTCGCCATCGCCGACGCCACCGCTCTGACCGAGGCGGGCTACGTCGGCGAGGACGTCGAGAACATCCTGCTCAAGCTGATCCAGGCCGCCGACTACGACGTCAAGAAGGCGGAGACGGGGATCATCTACATCGACGAGATCGACAAGGTCGCTCGCAAGTCCGAGAACCCGTCGATCACCCGGGACGTCTCCGGTGAGGGCGTGCAGCAGGCCCTGCTCAAGATCTTGGAGGGCACCACCGCCTCGGTGCCGCCCCAGGGCGGGCGCAAGCACCCGCACCAGGAGTTCATCCAGATCGACACCACCAACATCCTCTTCATCTGTGGTGGCGCCTTCGCCGGGCTCGAGAAGATCATCGAGGCCCGCATCGGCAAGAAGGGCGTCGGCTTCGGGGCCGACATCCGCCGCTCTGGAGACAAGGAGCTGGGTCAGCTCCTGGCCAAGGTGCTCCCCGAGGACCTGCTCAAGTTCGGGCTGATCCCCGAGTTCATCGGCCGCCTCCCGATCATCGGCGCCGTGTCGAGCCTCGACGCCGGCGCCTTGGTGAGCATCCTGGTGGAGCCCAAGAACGCGCTGGTGAAGCAGTACAAGCGCATGTTCGACTTCGAGGACGTCGAGCTCGACTTCTCGAGCGACGCGCTCGAGGCCGTGGCCGAGCAGGCTCTCCTCCGGGGCACGGGCGCCCGAGGGCTGCGGGCCATCCTCGAAGAGGTCCTTCTCCACGTGATGTACGACCTGCCAAGCTCGACCGATGTCGGCCGGTGCGTCATCGATCGCCAGGTCGTGCAGGAGAAGGTGAACCCCACGCTCGTACCGCGGACCGAGGCACCCCGGACCCAACGCCCTCGCCGCGCCGCAAGCTGATCGCCCGGGGGAAACCCCGGAGGCCGGTCGGCAGGAGAGGAGACGAAATGCGCAAGGTTGTGCAAGGCGCGCTGTTCGGCGGGATGGCCGGAGCGGCCATCGCCGTCATGCAGGCGAGGGGCGACGACGAGGTGTCCGACGAGATGGCGGCCAGGGTGGCCAAGGCGGCCGCCGAGGGCGCCGTCGTCGGCGCCCTCCTGGGATGGCTGCTCGACCGCCGTAGCCGCAGGCGGGCGGCCCAGGCGCTCCGTCGCCGACCGGCCCAGCGGGTGACCGAAGGCGCCTCCGCCGCCGCCGAGGCCGCC
>JAHWJR010000204.1 GCA_019348335.1 Actinomycetota bacterium | reverse complement strand
CCGCCGGGCACTCGATGGGCGTGATCGTCGGCGGAACGACCTCGGGTTCCGGGGTGTCGACAGTGGCGGACACCGTCAGGGCGACGGTCAGCGCCTCCGGTGTCTCGACGCAGTCGCCGACGGCCTCGGGAGCGTCGGTCTGCTCGACGCAGATCTCCACCGGCACGCCCGGGACCACCACCGGTCCCACCGTCGCGGTGACGGTCGTGTCGGCCAGAGCCGAACCGGTCAGGGCGACGGCGAGGAGGAGCGCTCCGAGCGCAGCAGTGGCTGGCCTCGTGCTTCGAGCTCTCATGAAAGGTTCCTTCTCGGTACCGTGCGGAGCTCGCCCCGATGCATCGCTAGTGAACCGTAGCGGTCACTATCTTGCACCGCGAGCGCCAGGCGTCCATGGCCCTCCATCGATCTCTCGTGCGTCGGCGCGGTGGTAGACCCACCCCAGGTGGGTAGCATGCCGACATGCGGAACGACGACCGGACATCGGTGCTCAAGCGGCTGCGGATCGCGCGGGGTCACCTCGACGGGGTGATCCGCATGGTGGAGGCCGACGCCTACTGCCCCGACGTGATGAAGCAGCTCTCGGCCGTCCAGGGGTCGGTGCAACAGGCCAACCGGCGGGTGCTGCGCAACCACCTGGAGACCTGCGTGGCCGAGGCCATGCGAGCGGGCCGCACCGAACAGATCGTCGACGAGCTCATGGAGGCCCTGCGGTTCGATCCCGGTCCGGTGGCGGCGCCGGCGCCGGCGCCGGCGGGCACGAAGCCCACCGAGGTGCCGGCATGACCGACCTGAAGAGCTCCGCTGACCAGCAGGCCGCCACCGCGTTCGAAGCGACCGACGGCACGGTGCTGACCCGGCTCGACCTGGAGATCCGGGGGATGACCTGCGGCTCCTGCGCGGCGCGGGTCCAGAAGGTCCTGGGCCGCCAGGACGGGGTTTTCGACGCCCAGGTCAACTTCGCCACCTCACGGGCGTCGGTGGCCGTCGATCCCCAGGCCACCACGCTCGACGACCTGGCCGCCGCGGTCGACAAGATCGGCTACGAGCTGGCCCCGGTGGCCGAGGGAGGCGGCGAGGACGACGACGCCGCCGAGGCCGCCGCTGCGGCAGCGTGGTTCTGGCGGGTCGTCGCCGCCTGGCCCCTGGCCGTGGCGGTGATGGTCCTGTCGATGGGGTTCCACCACGAGTCGTGGGCGCGGTGGGCCGCCGGCGCCCTGACCGTCCCCGTGCAGTTCTGGGTGGGCTGGCCCTTCCTGCGGGCGGCGGCCGAGCGGGCCCGGAGCCTCACGGCCAACATGGACACCCTCATCGCCGTGGGCACCCTGGCCGCCTTCTCGTACTCCACCTACGAGCTGTTCGCCGGCGGCGACCTGTACTTCGAGACCGCCGCGCTGATCATCGCCTTCCTGGTCCTGGGCCGGTACTTCGAGGCCCGGGCCAAGGGGAAGGCGTCGCGGGCCATCCGGGCCCTGCTCGAGCTGGGGGCCAAGGAGGCCCGGGTGGTGGTCGACGGCCACGAGCAGACCGTCCCCGTCGACCAGGTCCGTCCCGGCGACCTCCTCCGCGTCCGTCCCGGCGAGAAGGTGCCGGTCGACGGAGAGGTGGTCGACGGCGCCTCGGCGGTCGACGAGTCGATGCTGACCGGGGAGTCGGTGCCGGTCGACAAGGTGCCCGGCGACCGGGTGGCCGGGGCGACCATCAACCGCCAGGGCGTGCTCACCGTGCGAGCCACGGCCGTGGGCGCCGACACCGCTCTGGCCCAGATCGTCCGCCTGGTGCAGGACGCCCAGGCCTCCAAGGCGCCGGTCCAGCGGCTGGCCGACCGGGTCGCCGGCGTGTTCGTCCCTGCCGTCATGCTCATCGCCGCCGGCACCTTCGCCGGCTGGTGGCTGTTCGCCGGCGACCCCCGCAGCGGGCTGATCGCCGCCGTCGCCGTGCTCATCATCGCCTGCCCCTGCGCCCTGGGCCTGGCCACGCCCACCGCCATCATGGTGGGCACCGGCCGGGGAGCGGCGCTGGGCGTGCTCATCAAGGGCGCCGAGGTGCTCGAGCGCTCCAAGCGCGTCGACACCGTGGTGTTCGACAAGACCGGCACCCTCACCGAGGGCAAGATGGCGCTGACCGACGTTCGCCCCGGCGAGGGCACCGACGAGGATGTCCTCCTGGCCCGCACGGCAGCGGTGGAGGCGGCGTCGGAGCATCCCGTGGGCCGGGCCGTGGTCGACGCCGCCGAGGCACGGGGGCTCGACGTGGCCCGGGTCGACGACTTCGAGGCCATCGCCGGGCACGGGGTGCGGGCCGTGGTCGAGGGCACCGCCGTGCACGTGGGCCGGCGCAAGCTCATGGCCGAGGCCGGGCTCCCCGTACCCGGCGCACTGGAAGAGGCCGCCGACCGGCTGGAGGGCGAGGGCAAGACCGCCATCTTCGCCGGCTGGGACGGCGAGACCAGGGGCGTGCTGGCCGTGGCCGACACCCTCAAGCCCGACGCCGCCGAGGCGGTGGCCGCCCTGTCCGCCATGGGCGTGGAGGTCGCCATGATCACCGGTGACAACGCCCGCACCGCCGGCGCCATCGCCGCCCAGGTGGGCATCGACCGGGTGCTGGCCGAGGTGCTGCCCGAGGACAAGGTCGAAGAGGTGCGCCGGCTCCAGGGCGAGGGGCGGGTGGTGGCCATGGTGGGCGACGGTGTGAACGACGCACCCGCCCTGGTGCAGGCCGACCTCGGCATCGCCATCGGCACCGGCACCGACGTGGCCATCGAGTCGGCCGACATCACGCTGCTGTCCGACGACCTGGCCAGCGTGGCCGACGCCCTGCGGCTGGCGAGGCGGACGTTCCGCACCATCTTGCAGAACCTGGGATGGGCCTTCGGCTACAACACCGCCGCCCTGCCCCTGGCCGCCCTGGGCCTGCTCAACCCGGTCATCGCCGGGGGGGCCATGGCCTTCTCCTCGGTCTCGGTGGTGACCAACAGCCTGCGGCTGTACCGCTTCAGGAAGGCGACGCCCGCTTCTCGGTGACACCCGTACCATGAGACAGGTGCCCCCCCGGCATCGGCGTCGCCGCCACCTCCTCGCCAAGACCGTCGTCGCCCTGCTCGTGAGCAACCTGGCCGTCCAGGGTGTCGCTGCGGTCCCCACCGAGGCCCCACCCGAGCTGGCCCCGGCGCCGGAGGTCCGGCCGGCGCCGCCCCCGCCACCGGAGCCGCCGCCGCCACCGGAGCCGCCGCCGCCACCGGAGCCGCCGCCGCCACCACCGCCACCGCCACCGCCCCCGCCGGCGCCGGCCGGCGTGGTGGTCATCGGCACCATCGAGATCCCCGCCCTGGACCTGGCCGCCCCGCTCCACCAGGGCATCGAGCTCAGCACCATCGACCACGGTCCCAGCCACTGGCCGGGCACCGCTCTGCCCGGCGAGCCCGGCAACGTCGTCGTCGCCGGGCACCGGGTGACCAACACCCGGCCCTTCCGCCACCTCGACACCCTCCAGCGGGGCGACCCGGTCATCTTCACGGTCGAGGGGCGCCGGTGGGTGTACCGGGTGACCGGACACGAGGTGGTCGACGAGTACGCCATGTGGATCACCGACCAGACCCCGGGGCCCACTGCCACGCTCTTCGCCTGCCACCCGCCCGGCTCCGCCCAGTACCGCTGGGTGACCCGCCTGGCCCTCGAGAGCGCGGGCTGAGCCCGGTCCCGCCCGGCCCCCTGCCGGGACGGGTTGCGGGTGGCACCCAGGGGAGGGGCCCGCCCCGAGCGCCAGCGAGGGGTGGGAGGGGTCCCGCTGGGTGACAGGACCCGCAACCCGGGGCGCGAGACTCAGGGCAGGCGGGTCAGGAAGTCCTGGGCCAGCGGGGCGGCCACCGAGCCCCC
>JAHWJR010000203.1 GCA_019348335.1 Actinomycetota bacterium | reverse complement strand
TCGGCCAGGCGGGTGGTCACCTCCGGCGGGAGGTGGTCACCGGGTTGCGGTGGGCGGGACGACAGGCGCAGTGCCCGTACCACCCGGCCCGACTCGAGAGACCCGGACAGGTCGGTGAGCCACTCCTGATGCTCGGCTGCCGTCCGTCGTTCGAGGATCTCCCGCAGGCGGGCCGCTGCCTCGCGGGTGCTCGGGTCGCGGGCGACATCGTCGGCGCTGACCACCACCGAGCGCAGGTCGCGCAGGGCCAGGTCCTCGGCGTCGGCCAGGGCTGCTTCCGCCCGGTCGAGCCACTCGGCGACGCGGAGCCGGGGCAGCAACCGCTCGGCGATGGCCAGCACGGCGTTGTTCGGCGCTTCGGGAAGGCCCTCCTTGCGGGCCTTGGCGTTCTGCTCCTCGAGTGCGGTTCGCACCGCGGGAATGCCCCCCCGCAGGACCTGGACGGCGATCGGGTGCTGCTCGGGAGGCAGCTCGGCCAGCACGGCATCACGGTGGGCACGTCCGGGACGGAGCTTCTTCGGCTTGGGCCGGGCCGGCGCCGAGGGCGCCTGCGTCGCCGTGTCGCGCCGGGACGGCCGCTGGTCGGGGCGCCGGCGCCGTTCGCCGTCGCGGTCCGGGCGGCGTCGGTCTCCGTCGGCCGGACGGGGAGGGCGCGACCGCTCGGGCCCGCGTCCCTTCGGGTGTCGGGTCTCGTCAGGACGCCCGGCGGGGCGTTGCTCCTCAGGTGGCGGGCCGAGGATCTCGATGCGCTGTGGCTCCCGGCGCGTGGAGCGGGGCGGCAGCACGGCCGTAACGGTGATGCCGTCGACGTCGAAGTCGGCCTCGGCGCGGATCACGTCACCGACCTTGGTCTTCTCGGGCAGCAACGCCCCGTCGAGGACCCCCTTGGGCTGGCGGGCGCCGGCGGCGCGCCAGGTCCACGTGCCGTCGGGGCGTTCGCTGGTCAGTTCGACATCGATCCTGCTGGACACGGGCGCCCACGCTATCGGGCCGGGATGACAAGCTGGACGAGATGGAGACGAGCTTCGAGAGCACCGAGATCACCCTCGACACCAGCACCGAGAAGATCCTGGACCTGACCGAGGAGATCCTCCGCTTCTGCGGGAACCGAGGGGACGGGCTGCTCAGCGTGTTCGCCCCTCACGCCACCGCCGGGGTGGCCCTGATGGAGACCGGGGCCGGTTCCGAGCCCGACCTGGTGGAGTTCCTCGAACGGACCCTTCCCCGGGACGACCGCTACCGCCACCGCCACGGTGCGCTCGGCCATGGCGCCGACCACCTGCTGCCCGCGGTCGTGAGCCCCTCGCTGGTCGTGCCCGTGGCCGACGGCCGCCCATTGTTGGGCACCTGGCAGCGAGTGGTGCTGGTCGACCTCAACGTCAACAACCCGCAGCGCCGGCTCCGGATGACCTACCTCGGCAGCTGAGCCCGACCGTCACCGGCGGATGGCCAAGCGATGCTGGTGCCCGGACCGATGCGACGCACCACGTTGGTGAGCTGCACCAGGCCGTCACCGTCGATGGCGGCGGTGGTGTTGTCGCATCCGCCCTCGGCCCGGGACTGGTACGAGACCCGCACGGCGGCGGGTGTGAGCTCCCTGTCGTCGGCGGAACGCGCCCGCAGGTCGCTCCAGCGCACGGCGGCGGTCGGGTGGTCGCACCGGGCGAAGACCTCGGACCACACCACGGGCTGGACCAGGAAGCGACCGGGCACGTCGAGGTCGCGCACGACCGTCGCCATCCCGGTGGCCAGGTCGGTGACCTCTCCTCGCCATCGAGGGGAACCCTGCCGGTCTGCGGCGAAGATACGGAGCCGATACCGCCGTTGCGCCACCCACGGGAAGTCCCGAGTGTTGGGGTTGTCCGTGGCGCTGGCCAGCTGCGACGTCGAGCCGGCCAGCTCGCCGCCGCCGTCAGCCGCCGCCCGGTACCCGCCCCAGTTGACCGCCGTCCCTCCCGGGTGCGAAGGGTGTGCCTGCAGGCCGAGGTGTGCCCCACCCCGGTGGCGCCGCCCGTCGTCGAAGCCCACCTGGAGGGCCCAGAAGTACAGGCGGGGCACCGCCGGCGGCACCACGACCTCGAGGGTGGCGGCCACCTCGACCAGGCGGCCGGGCAGCTCCCACCACAGGTGCATGGAGGAGGCGCCGTTGGGGGAGCGGGGCTCGCCGTGGTCACGCAGCCGGCGGGAGAAGATCCCCATGCCGAGGTGATAGCACCCGTGGTGCTGAACTATGCGGCCGTCCACGACGAAAGGGAGGCATGACCGTCCCCGAGCACCACAAAACCACCGACACTCCTCGAACGGCACCATGACGACGACCTGGCAGGGTCGGCGTCTCCTCGTGGTCGTGGCCCACCCCGACGACGAGACCTTCGGCTGCGGTTCGCTCATCGCCGACGCCGCCGAGGGCGGTGCCGAGGTGATCGTGTGCTGCGCCACCCGGGGCGAGGCCGGCGAACTGGTCCCCGGCTACGACATCGCCGGACGTTCCCTCGGTGTGGTGCGGGAGCAGGAGTTGCACGCGGCCGGCCGGGTGCTGGGTGTGGGCCAGGTCGTCCTCCTCGACTTCGTCGACTCCGGCATGGACGGCCAGCCGGCGCCTGAGACGCTCGTCGGAGCACCACGGGAGTCGGTGGTGGCAGCTGTCGCCGAGGTGGTCAAGCGCACCGATCCCGACGTGGTGGTCACCCTGGACGCCGCCGGGGGAGACGGCCACCGCGACCACGTGCGCATCGCCGAGGCCACCACGGAGGCCGTCCGCCGGGAGGGCAGCGGCGCCAGCCTCTACTACTGGTGCGTGGTGCGGTCGCTCCTGCGCCGTTGGCTGGAGAGCCTGGCGCAGGTGCGTCCCGAGAGCTCGCACCTCGAACTCGACCTCGACGGCCTCGGTCGTCCCGACGAGGAGATCACGACGGTGGTGGACACCACAGCGCACCTCGGGCGGCGCTGGGAGGCGACGGCGATGCACCGCTCCCAGCGGCCGCCCTACGACGGGATGCCCGACGATCTGGTCGCAGCCTTCTTGGCCTGCGACCGGTTGGTTCGGGTCGAGCCCGCGTGGCCGGGTGGCCCGGTCGAGCGACAACTCTTCGTCCGCCGGCGCTGACGTCTCGGTCCGGAAGGGCAGGGCCGCCGCCGGGCGATTCGGCGGGCTCAGGCTCGCTCTGGTGGTGCTTTGTCGGCGGTCTCGGTGGCGCGGCGGACGGGTCGTTCGCCGGCTGCGCCAGCCGCCACCGGCTCGGTGTCGCCCCGTGCCCACGAGGCCAGCATGGCGAGGAAACCGAAGCAGGCGAGGACCAGGAACGCGTCGCGGAACGAGGCGCTCGTCCCGGCCACGGTGCTTCCGTGGCGGCGGAGCCCGGCCTGCCACACGCCACCGGCGACCGCCACACCCACGACCTGGCCCAGGCGCCCTGCGGTCGCCAGCGCCCCGGCCGCCATGCCCACCCTGTCGGCGACGACCGTGCCCAGCACGTCGCTGATGTTGGGCGACTGGAACAGGGCGGCGCCGACGCCGTAGAGGGCCAGCACGGCGACGACCCAGCCCAGCGGCGTTCCCGGCCGCAGTGCCGCCATGGCGACGATGGCCAGGCTGAGCGCACCCAGCCCGGCGGTGGCCGGCCGGCGGGGGCCGATGCGGTCGGCGGCGATGCCAGCAATGGGAGCAGCGGCCACGATGACCAATGGGACCACCGCCATGACCAGACCGGCTCGGGCGGCACCGAGCGCCAGGTGGTCCACCAAGAGGAAGGGCAACAGGAACATGTTCGCCGCCATGGCGACGAAGTCCAGGAACGACGCCGCCACCCCCGACGAGAAGCGACGATCGGCGAACAGGCGCAGGTCGACCAGCGGATCGTCCGATCGTCGTTCGAG
>JAHWJR010000202.1 GCA_019348335.1 Actinomycetota bacterium | reverse complement strand
GGGTAGGGCTCGCCCGTGCGCCGCGCCGCCACCTCGATCTCGGCGTGGAGCTCGTCGAGCACGGCCCGGACGGGTTCCTGGCGGACGACGATCCGGTTCACCGCCTCGTTCATCTGGAAGGTCACGTCGTCCCAGTAGGAGACGCTGGGCCGGAACCACCCGCTCTCCAGTGCCTCGTCGATGGCGGCGAAGGTGTCCCGCTGCGCCGGCGGCACCCGTTCGTAGGCGTCAGAGCGGATGGAGGGCCAGGCGTTCTGCCGTACCAGCACCTCCTGGGCCTCCCGCGACATGAGGAACCGGGCCAGGGCCACGGCCGCCGCTCGCTGCCGGCCACCGACCCCGCGGGGGATGCCGAGCACGTCGCCGCCGATGACGTGGGCCGCCCGGCGGGGTCCCCGCCAGCCGGCGTAGACGTGGAACTCGTCCAGCCGGTCCTGCTTGGCCAGCACGGCGGAGGTGAAGGACCAGTTCTGGGCGAGGGCGGCGGTGCCGCTGCTCAGGTGCTCGACCTCGGTGTCGAACCGGCCGAAGAGGCTCTCCCTGGCCAGGAGGCCGTCGGTCCACATCCGCTGGAGGACCTCGAAGGCAGCGACGGAGCCGGCGTCGTTGAGCACCAGCGGGTCACCGCCGTAGGAGACGATCCATTCCGACACGGTCACCGCCGCAGGGTCGCCCTCGGCCAGCGACAGGGTGACCGCCGGGCGACCGGTCGCCCCCTCGAGCTTCGCCGCGGCGGTGAGGAGCTCGTCCACCGTGGCCGGCGGCCGCACCCCGGCCTGCTCCGCCGTTGCCTCGTGCAGGTACGTGAGCCGGACGTTGGGCCGGAACGGCAGGAAGAGCTGGCGCCGGTCGAACTCGGGCGGGACCATGGCGGGCAGCACGGCCTCGGGGATGTCGACCTCGGACAGGTCGTCGACCAGGTCGGCCTCGACCAGGGGCTTCAGCGCCAGGTTGTCCTGGGCGAAGAGGTGGACCGTCGGCCCGCCGGCTGGCGGGTCCGTGAGCTGGTCCACCAGCGCCTCGGCGTCGAGCGACGTGACCAGCTCGACCCTCGTCTCGGGCTGGTTGCGGAAGCGGGCGAGGGCCGGCAGGTTGGCGTCGGTCTTGGTCGTGTCCTCGAACCGGTTGAGCAGCTCCTGGATGGCGGGCTTCTCCTCCTCGGGGACGAAGATGCTGAACGTGATGGTGGTGCCCCCGACGGGCGCCCCCTCGGATGACGACTGGGCGCCGGGGCTGCACCCTCCTGCGGCGAGGGTCGTGGTGAGAGCCAGCACCAGCACCATCCGTGGAAGCCGTGCCCGCCGTGGTCCACGCTGGCTCGTCATCGCCGGCCCGCTGGTTCGAGCGCGCTCAGGCGCCGTCGGCGGTGGTGTCGACGACGCCCGCCTCACGCGCCTTGATGATGGCCGCGGCTCGGTCGGGGACCTGGAGCTTGCCGTAGATGTCGCTGATGCAGTTCCGCACCCGCTTGTCGCCCACACCGATCCGCAGGGCGATGGCGCTGTTGTTCAGGCCCTGGGCCATCAGCACCAGGATCTCGAGCTCCCGGTCGGTGAGCTCGGGGAAGGGCCGCGGCGTCTCCGGTGGCCCGCTGGTCAGCAGCTTCTGCACCTTCCTGGCCACTGACGGCCCCAGGATCATCTCGCCGCTGGCCACGTCCTGGATGGCCCGGAGGATGTTCTCGGTGCCCGCCTCCTTGAGCACGTAGCCCCGCGCTCCGGCCAGCACCGCGTCCAGCACCGACTGGTCCTCGTCCGAGTAGGTCAGCACCAGCACGGCGATGTCCGGACGCCGCTCGGTGATGCGCCGGGTCGCCTCGATGCCGCTCATGCCCGGCATCTGCAGGTCCATGACCACCACGTCCGGGCGCGTCTCGAGGGCGACGGTCACCGCCTCGGCGCCGTCGGTCGCCTCACCCACGACTTCGAACCCGCCCAGTGACTGGAGCAGCGCTCGCAGCCCGAGCCGGTAGACCGGGTGGTCGTCGGCCAGCAGGACGCGTACGGGGCGCTCGGGTGTCATCGCAGCGGCAACACGGCGCGCACGCACGTGCCCGATCGGGGGCCGGCCTCGACGGTGCACACTCCGCCGAGCTCGGCGGCCCGCTCTCGCATGGCCACCAGTCCCACGCCGGTCTCCACGCCGGCGGGGATGCCGGCGCCGTCGTCGCGCACCTCGACGTGCAGGGCGTTGTCGGCCACGGTGAGGCTGATCTCGCAGTCCCGGGCCCCGGCGTGCTTCCTCACGTTCTCCAGGGCCTCCTGACAGATCCGGTAGGCAGCCACCTCGACCGCAGCCGGCAGGCCGGAGAGGTCGTCCCGAGCGGTGACGAGGAGGTGTGGGGTGGTCGGCGACATCGAGAACCGGACGCCCTGCTGGCGCAGTGCTCCCACCAGCCCGAGCTCGTCGAGCGCCGGCGGGCGCAGATCGTAGACCAGTCGGCGGATGTCGGCGGACGCCGTGTGCAGCTCGGCGCTGAGGCGGCCGAGCAGCTCCTCGGCGCCGTTGCCCGGTCCGACCACGTTGCGCACCGCTTCGAGCCCGAGGGTGACGCCGGCCAGGGCCGGCTGCAGGCCGTCGTGGAGGTCCCGGCGCAGCCGGCGGCGCTCCTCTTCCCGTGTGGCCACCAGCCGCTCCCGGGACCGCTGGAGGTCGGCGGTGAGGCACAGGGCGTAGGCGACCACCGCCACCTGGCCGGCCACGTTGTCGAGCAACCGGCGGTCGGTGGCGTCGAAGGGCTCTTCCGGGCTGCGGGCGGCAACGGTCAGCCGCCCCACGGGCTCGTTCTGGTGCACGAGGGGCAGGACCTCGACGGGCTCGCGGGCCTCCCCGTAGGCGGCCGACGCCGTGGTCTCGTCCCCGTAGCCCACGTCGACGGCGACATGGGGGAGCCGCAGCCCTCGGGCGAGGGTCTCCACGATGGTCGGCAGGAGCACGTCGGTGCCGGCATCCGATTGCAGGCACTCGTTCAGGGCGCGCAACACCCGCTCGTCGTAATGGCGGGTCCGGTAGACCAGGCGGTCGACGGCTCGCTGCAACGGGGCATGCAGCGCGGCGACGGCCGTCACCGCCACGAGCAGGGTGACGAGGGAGAGCCCGAACAGGTGCTCATCGGGGACGAACACCTCCAGGGCGGCCAGCACCACCACGAAGATGCCGGCTCCCACGGCGGTCAGAGAGCCGTGGAGGAGCATGCGGTTGGCGATCGTGTCGGCCTTGGCGTCGAGCCCGCACAAGCGGTGCCGGACGATGCCCACCATCGTCGCCGCCGGGACGGCGAGCACGGCGACGATGCCCGCGACCTGGAAGGCGCCCAGAGGCACGGAGGTGCCGAGCAGGAGGCTGCCCACCGAGGCCGACAGGGGAACGAGAACGGCCAGGCCCACAGCGAGGACCGGCCACTGGAGCTGTGACCGCTCCGGCGGTGCTGCTCGCCGGTGCCGGCTCAGGAGCCCCGCCCAGCACACGGGCCCGGCGACGAGGATGCCGGCGGCGTAGACGGCCGACGCCGGCTGGTGGAGCCCCTCCATGCCGATGGCGGCGGCCGGCGCCGGGGTGTTGACGGGGTCGGCGGCCAGCGCGGCGAGCACGGTGGCCACGGCGATCAGGGCGGTGATCACCCAGACGACCGGGCGCCAGCGGGCCGATGGCGCCCGCCCGTCGGGGAAGACGAGGGGCAGGAGGGTCCACAGGATCAGGTAGCCGGGGACCCAGAGCCACCCGCCCAACCAGGCCATCCACACCCCGCCGGGGAACGCGTGAGGGCGGACCTGGAGGGCATGCACGGCGTACTGCTCGGCGAAGAAGGCCACCCCCAGCAACGAGCCGGCGCCGAAGAGCCATGCGAGCGGGTGGGCCGGACGGCGTGCGGCGATGAAGGCGCCGGTGGCGGGGAAGGCCAGGGCCGCGACCGGCATGACCGGGTCGAAGAACCGCTC
>JAHWJR010000201.1 GCA_019348335.1 Actinomycetota bacterium | reverse complement strand
CGCAGCAGCGAGGGCGGGCGGGCGAAGGAGCCGAAGGCCACGAAGGCCCGCTCGCCGTGGGGGTCGGCGTCCAGGCCGGCGAGGGCGCCGATGCCGGGAAGGGGCACCTCGGTGCCGTCGGGCTCGCCCGGGCCGTCCAGGTGGTAGCGGTGGAGGGCGGCCACGGCGACCCGGGTGGACGCCACCAGCAGCGAGGGGCCGGCGACGACCGTCCCCTCGATCACGGCGTCGCTCTCGGGGACCAGCGTCTCCCAGCGGGGCGCCGACGGGTCGGCCACGTGGGCGGTGACCACCCGGCCCCGAGGAGCGCCCAGCGTGGTGTCGCCGTAGAGGCGGTCACCCACCACCTGCAGCGAGGTCACCGCCTCCTCGCCCTCGACCACCACTGTGCGCTCGCCGCTGGCCCGGTCGAGCAGGTGCACGTCGACCCGGCTCCAGCCCAGCGACACGTGCACGAGCAGCCAGCGCCCGTCCGGGCTGAGCGAGACGTTGGGCCAGGCGGTCTTGTCCGGCAGGTCGTCGCCGCCCCACACCAGCTCGTCGGTGGCGGGGTCGTGGCCGAGCACGTGCCACCACACCCACCGGTGGTAGCCCGCCTCGTCCTCGCCCACCGTGGTCGGGTCGGGGTAGCGGGTGTAGGCGAAGGCCGAGCCGTCGGGCAGCCAGGCCACGCTCGCCGCCCGGGTGTGGGGGATGACGTCGTCGAGGTGCGCTCCCGTGCCGGCGTCGAGCACCCGCAGCGTGCTGCGCTCGTCACCCGCCTCGGAGGTGCCGTAGGCCACCAGGCGCCCGTCGGGGGAGGGGTGGAACCAGTCGAGGGCGACGGTGGCGTCGCCGCCGCCGGCGGCGGGGTCGACCAGGGTGCGGGGTGGCTGGTGGCGGTCGGAGGCGGAGCGGACCACCAGCACGGCCTGGTCACGGTCGCCTCCCCGCTCACGGGTGAAGACGCGGTCGCCGGCGAGCTTGGGCGACGTGGTGACCGTCACCCGGAGGAGTTGCTCGAGGCGCCGGCGGAGCTCGGCCCGCGCCGGGAGGGCGTCGAGGGCGGTGCGCGTCCGTTGGTTCTGAGCGTCGACCCAGGCGCGGGTCTCGGCGCTGTCGGCGTCCTCGAGCCACCGGTAGGGATCGGCGACCTCGACGTCGTGGAGCACGTCGACCACCCGGCCGACGCGGGCCGGCGGCGCCGGCGCCACGCGCACGGTGGGGTTACCGGCCGGCGTTGGGCTTGGTGCCGTGGTTGGCCTTGGACGAGCGGGCCTTGTTCTTGCGCTTGTTGGTCTTCTTGGACATGGTGGGCGACGCTAGCGCCGGACGGCTGCCCTTCACGCCTCCGGCGGCCTCCTTTTCCCGTTCTGACCCCAGAAGCGCGGCCGAAACGGTCCCGGTTCTGGGGTCAGAAGCAGGGGTGGAGGGGCCGGCGCCGGCGATCAGGCGCCGTGCGAGGCGGTCCAGGCCAGGAGGTCGTCGGCGCTGGCGGTGTTGACCACTCGCTCCGGGCCGATGCCGCAGGCCGCCGCCCGCTCGGCGCCGTAGGGCTGCCACTCGAGCTGGCCGGGAGCGTGGGCGTCGGTGTCGATGGAGAAGCGGCAGCCGGCCTCGGCGGCCAGCGCCAGCAGCCGGCGGGGCGGGTCGAGCCGCTCCGGGCGGCAGTTGATCTCGACCGCGGTGTCGAAGCGCTGGCAGGCGTGGAAGACCAGCTCGGCGTCGAAGGTCGACTCGGGCCGGCCCTTGCCCACCACCAGGCGGCCGGTGCAGTGGCCGAGCACGTCGACGTGGGGGTTGGCCACCGCCGTGGCCATGCGCCGGGTCATGGCCCGCTCGTCCATCCGCAGCTTGGAGTGGACGCTGGCCACCACCAGGTCGAGGCGGGCGAGGAGCTCGTCCTCCTGGTCGAGCATCCCGTCGTCGAGGATGTCGACCTCGATGCCGGTCAGGATGCGAAAGCCAGGGGCGGCGCCGGACTCGGCCTCGGCCGCCAGCTCCTCGTTGACCGCCGCCACCTCGTCGAGCTGGAGGCGGAGCCGTTCCGGGCTCAGGCCGTTGGCCACCCGCAGCCGGGGGGAGTGGTCGGTGAGCACCACGTATTCGTGCCCGAGCGCCCGGGCGGCCCGGGCCATGGTGGCGATGTCGGCCCCGCCGTCGCTCCAGGTGGAGTGGGTGTGGCAGTCGCCCCGCAGGGCGGCGAGCAGGTCGGCGCCGGCGCCGGCGTCGATGCCGGTGCTCGCCTCCAGGTCGGCGAGGTAGGCCGGCGTGCGCCCGTCCAGGACCTCGGCCACCACCGCCGCCGTCTTGGGCCCGAGGTGCTCGAGCTCGGTGAGCCGGCCTTCGCGCCAGCGCAATTCCAGCTCCTCGGGGGGCAGCGCCCGCACCGTCTCGGCGGCACGGTGGTAGGCCCGGGCCCGGTAGGGGGAGGCGGCGCTGCGGTCGAGCAGGTAGGCGATGCGCGCCAGGGCGCCGGCGGGGTCCACTCCCGGCAGCGTAGGGAATAAGCGCCGGGCCCCGGCGGCCGTCCCCGGGAAGGGGTGGGCCCGGCCGGTACGGTGGAGCGGTGGAACGCTTCGGCTTCGTCGGCCTGCCCAACGCCGGCAAGTCCTCCCTGTTCAACGCCCTGTCGGGCAGCCAGGCGCTGGCGGCGGCCTACCCCTTCGCCACCGTCGACCCCAACGTGGGGATGGCCAAGGTGCCCGACGAGCGGCTCGACCGGTTGGCGGCCATGTCCAACAGCGCCAAGGTGGTGCACGCCACCGTGGAGTTCGTCGACATCGGTGGGTTGGTCGAGGGCGCCAGCAAGGGCGAGGGCCTGGGCAACCGCTTCCTGGGAGGCATCCGCGAGGTCGACGCCATCGTGCTGGTGCTGCGGGCCTTCGCCGACGACGAGGTGGTGGGCCCCCACGACCCGCTCGAGCACCTGGCCACCGTCGAGACCGAGCTGGCGCTGGCCGACCTCGAGAGCATCGAGGGCAAGATCGAGCGCCGGCGCAAGACGGCCAAGCTCGACCGGTCGCTGGTGGCCGAGGTGGAGGCGCTCGACGCCGCCTACGAGATCCTGGCCGAGGGCACGCCCCTCTACCGCTCCGGCCTGTCGCCGGCGCAGCGAGCGGTGCTGCGGCCCTGGTTCCTGCTCACCAACAAGCCGGTGCTGGCCGTGGTCAACATCGGCGACGACCAGCTCGACCAGGCCGATGCGCTGGCGGCGCCGGTGGTCGAGGCGTTCGCCGGATCGGCCATGCCCGTCGAGGTGCTGCCCATGTGCGTGCAGCTCGAGGCCGAGACCGCCCAGCTCTCCGGCGACGACCGGGCCGAGATGCTGAGCGAGCTGGGTCTGGGCGAGGGGGCGCTGCCCCGCCTGGTGCGGGCGGCCCGGTCGCTGCTGGGGCTGCGGACGTTCCTGACCACCGGTGACAAGGAGTCGCGGGCGTGGACGTTCCGCGCCGGCGCCAAGGCGCCGCAGTGCGCCGGGGTCATCCACGGCGACTTCGAGCGGGGCTTCATCAAGGCCGAGTGCATCCGTTGGGACGAGCTGCTCGAGCTGGGGTCGTGGGCCAAGGCACGGGAGGTCGGCAAGCTGCGGATCGAGGGCAAGGACTACGAGGTCGCCGACGGCGACGTGCTCGAGTTCCGCTTCAACGTCTGAGAGCCGGTGACCTCCGGTGCCGTGGCTGCTGCGCGACGACGAGGTGCTGGCCTCGTTGGAGGTGGCCACGTCGATGACCGATCGCAGCCGGGGGCTCCTCGGGCGCGACGGCGTCGAGGGTGCCATGCTCCTGCGCCCGGCCCGCTCGGTGCACACCCTCGGCATGCGCTTCGACCTCGACGTGGCCTTCTGCGACGCCGGCATGGTGGTGCTCGACACCGTGACCATGCGCCGGTGGCGCCTGGGACTGCCCCGCTGGCAGGCCCGGTGCGTGCTGGAGGCGGAGGCCGGCGCCTTCGACCGGTGGCGCCTGCG
>JAHWJR010000200.1 GCA_019348335.1 Actinomycetota bacterium | reverse complement strand
CCGCCGGCTGTTAGCCTCGGGCTCTGACCGTGAAGCGGGTCCCGTGAGGCCCGTACGGACAGGGAGACGCAGTGGCCGAACGTGAGCGCAAGATCACGCCCCCCTACGGGGGCGTTTTTGTTGCCCGGAGCCGGGTCATGGACGCCGACGACGTGCGCCGGGCCCTCACCCGCATCGCCCACGAGGTCATCGAGCGCAACGCCGGCCTCGACGACGTGGTGGTGATCGGCCTGCAGACGGGCGGGGTGCCCCTGGCCCGGGCGCTGGTCGACATCTTCCGCTCCATCGAGGGCGTCGACGTCCCCCTGGGCACGCTCGACGTGGCCTTCTACCGCGACGACATCGGGCTGCGCCCGGTGATGCCCGAGGCGGTGACGTCCATCCCCGGCGAGCTGCCGGGGCGCACCGTGGTGCTGGTCGACGACGTGCTGTTCACCGGGCGCACCATCCGGGCCGCCCTCAACGCCCTGAGCGACCACGGGCGTCCCCGCGCCGTGCAGCTGGCGGTCATGGTCGACCGCGGCCACCGGGAGCTGCCCATCCGCCCGGACTACGTCGGCAAGAACCTGCCGACGCGGCGGGACGAGGCGGTCGACGTCCACGCCGACGGCGTCGACCTCGGCGACCTGGTGCGGGAGCGCCGGTGACGCTTCGCACTCGGGCGGAGCGTGCATGAAGCACCTGCTGTCGGTCGCCGATCTCGGCCGGGACGGCATCGAGGAGGTGCTCGACCTCACCGACTCGTTCGTGGAGGTCAGCGCCCGGGCCATCCCCAAGGTGCCGGCGCTGCGGGGCCGCACGGTCGTGTCGTTGTTCTACGAGGACTCCACCCGCACCCGGCTGTCGTTCGAGGCGGCGGCCAAGCGTCTCTCGGCCGACACCATGAACTTCAGCGTGGGGACCTCGGCGGTGGGCAAGGGCGAGTCGCTGCGGGACACGGTCTTGACCATCGAGGCCATGGGGGTCGACGCCATCGTCGTGCGCCACGGCTCCTCGGGGGTGCCCTGGCAGGTGGCGCGCTGGGTCGACGCCAGCGTGGTCAACGCCGGCGACGGCTGGCACGAGCACCCCACCCAGGCCCTGCTCGACTGCTACACCCTGCGGGAGCGGCTGGGCACCCTCGACCAGCGCCACATCGCCATCGTGGGCGACGTCAAGCACAGCCGGGTGGCCCGCTCCGACGTGCTGGCCTACACCGCCCTGGGCGCCTCGGTCACCCTCGTGGCGCCCCCGACCCTCTTGCCGCCCAGCCTCGAGGGCTGGCCGGTGGAGGTGAGCCACGACCTCGACGGCGTGCTGCGCAAGGTCGACGCCGTCGAGCTGCTGCGCATGCAGAGCGAGCGCCAGACGGAGGCGCTGGTGCCCAGCCTGCGGGAGTACACCGCCACCTACGGCCTCACCCGCGAGCGCGCCCGCCTGCTGCCCGACGAGGCCGTCATCATGCACCCCGGGCCCATGAACCGGGGCGTGGAGATCGCCGCCGACGTGGCCGACCTGCCCCGCTCGGTCGTCACCCGCCAGGTGGCCAACGGCGTGGCGGTGCGCATGGCCGTGCTGTTCCTCCTCCTGGGCGCGGGGACGGCGTGAGCGGCGCGGTGGTGCTGCGGGGCGGGACGGTCGTCGACGAGACCGGCTCCCGGCGGGCCGACGTGGTCGTCGCCGACGGGGTGGTCGCCGCCGTGGGGGAGGGGCTGGAGGCGCCCCGGGGCGCCACCGTGCTCGACGCCGGCGGCTGCGTCGTCGCCCCCGGGCTGGTCGATCTCCACGCCCACCTGCGCGAGCCCGGCAACGAGGAGGCCGAGACCATCGAGACCGGCGCCCGGGCCGCCGCCCTCGGTGGCTACACCGCGGTGGTGGCCATGCCCAACACCGACCCGCCCATCGACTCGGCCGGCGTGGTGCGCGAGGTGCTCGAGCTGGGCGCCGGCGCCTGCTGCGAGGTGCGCCCGGCCGGCGCCATCACCCGGGGCCGGGCCGGCGCCACGCTGGCGCCACTGGCCGAGATGGCGGCGCTCGGGGTCCGGTTGTTCACCGACGACGGCGCCGGCGTGCAGGACAGCCGCCTGATGCGCCGGGCGTTGGAGTACGCGTCCTCCCTCGGGGTCACGCTGGCCCAGCACTGCGAGGACGCCGGCCTGGCCGCCGGCGGCCACATGCACGAGGGCGAGTGGTCGAGCCGCCTCGGCGTGCCCGGCGTGCCCTCGGAGGCCGAGGAGCTGATGGTGGCCCGCGACATCTCCCTGTCCCGCCTGACCGGGGCGCCGGTGCACTTCCTGCACCTCTCCACCGCCGGCTCGGTGGCCCTGGTGCGCGCGGCCAAGGCCGAGGGCCTGCGGGTGAGCGCCGAGGCCGCCCCCCACCACTTCTGCCTCACGGCGGCGGCGGTGGCGTCGTACGACCCGGTGTTCAAGGTGAACCCCCCGTTGCGCAGCGACGCCGACGTGGCGGCGGTGCGATCGGGCCTGGCCGATGGGACCATCGACGCCATCGCCACCGACCACGCCCCCCATCCGCCCGAGGCCAAGGAGGCCCCGTTCGACCAGGCGCCACCGGGGATGCTGGGCCTGGAGACGGCGTTGCCGCTGGCCCTCGGCGAGCTGGGCCTGCCCGTCGGCCAGGTGCTGGCGCTGCTGTCGTGGCGGCCGGCCCGCATCGCCGGCCTGGCGCCTGGCCACGGTGGGCCGGTCCGTGCCGGCGTCCCCGCCAACCTGTGCGTGATCGACCCCGGCGACACGTGGGTGGTCGACCCCGACCGGCTGGCCAGCCGCAGCCGCAACACGCCCTATGCCGGGCGCACCCTGACCGGCCGGGCCCGCCACACCGTGCTGCGAGGCGAGCCCGTGGTGATCGACGCCGAGGCGCAGCGATAGTGGAGCGATGAGCGGAGGAGGCGACGTGCGCGATGCACTGTTGGTGTTGGCCGACGGCGAGGTGTTCGAGGGCGAGGCCGTGGGCGCCGAGGTCGAGGTGGCCAGCGGCGAGGTGGTGTTCAACACCGTGCTCACCGGCTACCAGGAGGTCATCACCGACCCCTCCTACGCCGGGCAGATCATCACCTTCACCACCGCCCACATCGGCAACTACGGCGTGACCGGCCTCGACGACGAGGCCCGCCGTCCCGCCTGCCGGGGCGTGGTGATCCGCGACCTGGCCCGCCGCCGGAGCAACTGGCGGGCCGAGGGCGACCTCGACGCCTTCCTCCGCGACGCCGGCGTACCTGGCATCGCCGGCGTCGACACCCGACGTCTCACCCGCCACCTGCGCGACCGGGGCGCGCTGGTCGGGGCCTTCGGCACCGCCGACGAGGCGACGCTGCTCGCCGCTGCCCGCTCCGACCCCGGGACCGAGGGCGTCGACCTGGTGCAGTCCGTCACCTGCGCCCAGCCCTACGTGACCGGCGACGGGCCCCGGCGGGTGGTGGCCTACGACTTCGGGGTCAAGGCGACCATGTTGCGCCACCTCGGCCGCCTGGCCACGGTGGAGGTCGTGCCCGCGTCCACCCCCGCCGACGAGGTCCTGGCCCGGGCGCCGGACGGGGTCTTCCTGTCCAACGGCCCCGGCGACCCCGCCGCGGTGCGGGGCGCCAGCGAGACCGTCGCCGGCCTGCTCGGGCACGTGCCGGTGTTCGGCATCTGCCTCGGCCACCAGCTCCTGGCCACCGCGCTGGGTGGGCAGACCTACAAGCTTCCCTTCGGCCACCACGGCGGCAACCACCCGGTGCGCCGCCTGGCCACCGGGGCGGTGGAGATCACCAGCCAGAACCACAGCTACGCGGTGGCCGACGGCACCGTGGAGGGGGCCGACGTGACCCACGTCAACCTCAACGACGGCGTGGTCGAGGGGCTGTCGTGCCGGGAGGCGCCGGCGTTCAGCGTCCAGTACCACCCCGAGGCCGGCCCTGGTCCCCACGACGCCCGCTACCTGTTCGCCGAGTTCGAGGCGCTGATGGA
>JAHWJR010000199.1 GCA_019348335.1 Actinomycetota bacterium | reverse complement strand
AGAGCCACAGCCGTTCGGCGCAGTGACATCGGGCATCCTCTCGGTCGGCGTGCAGTCACCTGGTGAGAGTCCGCTGAGGCCGGCCTGGTTCCGGGGGGGCGGACCGGGCCTCGCCCTTGGGATCACGGCGCGAGGTCGGCCAGCGACGTGAGGAGGAGCCGGGCGGCCAGTGACGGGTTCCCCTCGACGCAGACCAGGGGTGGGCAGCGATGCGCGAGGCGCGAGGCCGCCGCCTCGAGCACGGTGGCGTTCTCGCACACCGAGACGAGCGTCCCCGGGGCCACGTGCCAGCGCTCGGCGGTGACGCCGGCGAGAGGCAGGGGGAGCGGCACCCCGGCGTCGGCCCACCGGGCGGCGGCATCGGTCAGCGGCCCGGTGGTGACCGGGCGGAGCCCGAGGGTGAGGACCGTGGACGAGGTCTCGTCGAGGATGACCCCGTAGCTGCTCCACAGCCGGCGCCGTTCTGCCGCGGCTTGGGGGACGTCGCCGGCGCCGGCCAGGTGGGCCAGCGCCGAGACGACCAGGCGCCCGGTGGGGGCACTGTCGTCGAGGCCATGGCTGTCGCCGAGGAGGTTCGCTGCGAGCCAGGCACGACCCACCGGCTCCGGTGCCGGAAGGTGGGCGAGGACGTCGAGGGCCTGGTGCAGGCGCAGCGTCGAGTCGTCGATGCGGCGGTGACGGCCGGTGGTGCGAAGCCGGTCGAACCATCCGTGCAGCTCGGGATGGCGCCCGCTGGCCGGGTGGCGCCCTGCCGCCGCCCAGAGCCGGTCCTCTCCCTCGGCGGCGGTGGCCCGCTCCGCCGGACGGTCCCGCAGCGGTCCGCATGCCTCGACCACCACCTCGACCAGGGAGCTGCCGCCCCGCTCGCGGAGCAGCGCGTCGAGCCGGTCGAGCGGCACGCGCAGCGAACGGCCCCGGCTCCGAACGCCGAGCATGCGGTCGACGGCTCGGCGCTCGTCGGCCGATGGAGCTTCCACCACGGCTCGCACTCCGCCGACCTGCCCGCCGGTCTGCTCGAGCCGCCGGTGGGCGGCCGCCCAGAGGCGCCGGAGCTCGGGCCGGCCGGCGAGGCCGCTCATGGCAGCAGCGGCACCTCGGCGCTGCTCGCCGGCGCAGCGTGCCCGTCGAGGAAGGGATCGTCCTCCCGTAGCTGGCGCCCGTCCCACACAAACCGCAGCGCGGCCACCCCCAGGAGCCCGGGCGTCCGCTCCAGGTGGTACACGGCGATCTGCGGCACCTCGGGGTAACACCCCCACTCGCCGAAGTTGGCCAGGACCGGGTCGAGGTCGAGCTCGACCAGCATCGACATGCAGTCGGCGCGCTGGTCGTCGTCGATGCCGGCGAACGCCTCGTCGAGCACCAGCAGCCGGGGCGCGGTGGGCCGGGCCGAGCCGTAGTAGCCGGCCATGGCGGCGAACAGCGGCAGGTGGGCGAGCTTGGCCTGCTCGCCGCCGGAGCCGAAGGCCTGGGTCCGGGCGGTGAAGTGCTCCGCCCCGGCGCCGCCCCGGCGGTGGACCACGAAGCGGTGCCAGCGGCGGTAGTCGAGGGCCGCGGTCAGTCGCTCGACCACGTCGGCGCCCTCGGCGTCGTCCCGGCCCGCCCGTACCCGGTCGGCGAGGAAGGCGGCCAGGATGGCCCGCTCGGTCGCGGTGAGGAAGTTGATGTCGCGGCGCAGCAGCTTGAGCGCCTCAGCGGCGGTCGGTCCCGCTTCGGGAGCAGCGTCCCACGACAGCCGCAGCGACACCCCGGAGCGAGTGGGTGAGCGGCCAGCTGCTCGTTCATCTTGGCGATGAGCGACCAGGCGGCGTGCACCCGCTCGCCCAGGTGGGTTCCCACCTCGGTGAGGAGGTGGCGCTCGATGACATCGCGCTCCTCCTCCGACAGGGTCGTGCGCCGGCGCTCCACCTGCTCGGCCAGCGCCCTCTCGAGTTCGGCGGCGCCGACGAGTTGGCCGCCGAGGCGAGCCACGCACAGGGAGAGCCCGTCGCTGGTGTCGAGGTGCGGGTCGAAGTCGGCGGCCAGGCGGGACCGCAGTGACGTGAAGGCAGCGTGCAGCCGGTTGGTGACCGCGTCCTGCGACCGCTGACCGACGTCGACGTCGCGCAGCCGGTCGAACACGGTCCGGGCCAGGGTGAGCCCAGCGGTGACCTGGCGCATGTCCCGGTCACGGTCGACGGCGCCCACGGCCAGCACCGCAAGCTCCGTCGCCGCCAGCCGGGCTTGCGCACCAAGGGCCTCGGCCCGCTCCCGCTCGCGTGCCGCTCGCTGCTCCTCGGTGCCCTCCAGCCGCGTCCTGGCCTCGGTCAACCGGTCACGAGCGGCGTCGCGCTGGCCGTCGAGGTCGCGGTGCTCGTCGGTGGCAGAGCGGAGCTGGTCCTCGAGCGCACGCTGGCGGGCGAGCACGGCTTCCACGTCGGCGCCCACGGTCCGCCGCAGCTCGTCGGCCTCGCCACGGGCGGTGCGGGCCTGGCTCCCCGTCCGGGCCGATTCCTGGGCGCTCGCCTCGGCGCGGCTTCCTGCCGCTGCCGCCCTGGTCTCCAACGCGTCGCGGCGGCCACCGCCGTGTTGGCCTCACGCACCGCCGCCACCGCCTGCGACAGTGCCACCCGGTAATGGTTCACGAAGTCAATGGCGTCGTCGACGGCGCCGGCGGGGCACCGGGCCAGCTCCTCCGCCGCCGCCAGGGCGTCGAGCTGGGTGGCGGCGGCGGCCCGGGCCTGTTCAAGGGAGCGGTCGGCCAGCGCCAGCGCGTCGCCCGCCTTGGCCAGCTCGGCGTCGGCACGCCGCGCCGCCTGGATGGCGTCGCGGAGGCCGGCGGTGGACGGGAAGCGCTCGCCGGCCTGGACGGCGCGGGCCTCGAGGTCGTCCAGGCTGGTGGCGTCGGCGTCCAGCTCCGCCAGCCGGCGGTCGAGCTGGCGGATCTGGCCGGTGAGCTCGGCGATGCGCCGAGCCCGGGCGGCGGCACGGGTGGCTGCGCCCACGTAGCGCGCTTCGGGCTGTGACCAGCGGCCGTGCAGGGGGCCGTTGGCCGGCGCAGCTCCGTTTCGGTCCTCCGCCACCGCGTCGACCCTACGCAACGCCTGTGACAGGGAGGGTGACCGCCGTGCGACCTGGACGACGCCGTCGTCGGGCGAGCAACGTGGCCCTGCTCTACGGATCTCTGCTCTACGAATCGTAGACTTGCCCGTATGACGACGCCCGTCCCCACCCGGTTCAGCGACGAGGAGATCGACCTGATCGACGAGCTGGTCGCCCACGGTGTCGGCGACAGTCGCTCGGCGGTCATACGGCGAGCCGTGGCCCACCTCGCCGACGCCGTACGTCGGGCGCGGGTGGGCGCCGCCATCGCCGATTCCTATCGCCGGCGCCCCCAGACCACGCAAGACGACGAGCTGGCCATGGGGAACGCCATCGCGCTGACCGAGGCGGAGCCGTGGTAGTGCAGGGGGAGCTGTGGATTATGGAGACGCCGAACCACAAGCGGCGACCCGTGCTGGTCGTCACCCGTGACGAGGCCATCCCGGTCCTCAACAACATCGTCGTCGCGCCGGTGACGAGCACGGTGCGCGACATCCCTACCTGCATCCCCGTCGGTGCGCACGAGGGAGTCGACCACGACAGCGTGGCCACCTTCGACAACCTGGCGGCCGTACCGAAGTCGGTGTTGACGAGGCGCCTCGGCGAGCTCGGTGCCGGGGCGCGGCGTCGAATCTGCGACGCGCTCGATGCGCTCGCCGACTGCTGACCCAAGGCGCCCTACCGGCAGAAATGGATGGCATGGTCGACTGGTCCCAGGGCTGGGAGACTTTGCTGTCCAACCTGGTGAGCCCGCGCACGGGGAGCCGACACGCCGTGGTGCACCGCTTCGAGACAAGGGTCGAGCCGCACGGAAAGACGGCCACCTTCTTCCATGTCCCTCGGGAGGTGCCGAGCTCCAACTGCCCTTCTGGTCCGAGGTGCTCGAGACGCATGGGTTC
>JAHWJR010000198.1 GCA_019348335.1 Actinomycetota bacterium | reverse complement strand
TTCGCCGGCAAGGAGTACGAGGAGAGCCTGGGGCGCGACGGCGTCCCGGCCACCTACGTCGAGTACCTCACCCTGCTCGAGGACGTGTTCGCCGAGTGCCGGCGGGTGCTCGAGCCGGGCGGGCGCATCGCCGTCAACGTGGCCAACCTGGGCCGGCGGCCCTACCGGTCGCTGGCCGGCGACGTCACCGACATCCTCCAGAAGCTGGGCCTGCTGCTGCGGGGAGAGGTGGTGTGGTGGAAGGGCCGGGCCGCCGGCGGCTCGTGCGCCTGGGGCAGCTTCCAGCAACCGGGCAACCCGGTGCTGCGGGACGTGACCGAGCGGATCGTCATCGCCGGCAAGGGCCGCTTCGACCGGGCGGTGAAGCCTCGCCGGCGCCAGGAGCGGGGCCTGCCGTCGACGTCGACCATCTCCCGCGACGAGTTCCTCGAAGCCACCACCGACCTGTGGGAGATGGCCCCGGAGAGCGCCACCCGCGTCGGCCACCCGGCGCCGTTCCCCGTGGCCCTGCCGACCCGGCTCATCGAGCTCTACACCTACGAGGGTGACCTGGTGCTCGACCCGTTCATGGGCGTGGGCACCACGGCGGTGGCTGCCGTGCGCACCGGGCGCCACTTCGTCGGCTTCGAGACGGATGCGAGCTACGTCGAGCGCGCTCGGCAACGAATTGCCGACGAGGCGCTGCCGGCGCCGGCCGTGAGTGCGGTTTCCGTGCGGATGCAGGTGCAGGTGCCGGCGAGCCCCACAGCGGTGGCCGAGAGCGACGGCGAGGACCGCCTGGCCCGCGCCCTGCAGGAGGGCCGCTCCGTCAAGGACGTGGCCCAGATCGTGCTCGACGAATGCGGCTTCCGCGACATCCGCGCCGGCGTGAAGCTGCCCGGCCTCGGCGTCGAGCTCGCCTTCACCGCCGTCGACCACACCGGCCGCCGGTGGGCCTTCGACCTGTCGGGAGCGTTCACCACCACCCGGGCCGGGCTCAAGCGCAGCGACGCCCTCTGGAAGGCGCTGGGCACCGCCGCCGTGCTCCACTCGGCGGCGATCGATCTCCCCCTCGTGCTCCTCACCACCGACGCGCCGTCCCGGCCCAGCGCCGGCATGCTGGCCCTGGAAGCGGTCCGGGGCCCCGACCGGCCCGTCCACGACGTGGTCGAGCTGCTCGACCCTGCCGGCCACGACCGTCTCCGGGCCTACGCCAGCCACGGCTCGACCGACCCGAGCCCCTGAACCGTCCCCCGGCATGGGCACCGGCCGGTTGCGCTCCGCACGCGAGCCGGTCCTACCCTTTGCGCGTGCCGCCGGACGCCCATCACCAGGAGTGACCGCTCCGTCCGTCGACATCCCGGCCGGCGTCGAGCCGGAGACCCTGCAGTCCCGCCTCGAAGACGCCGGCCACGGTGGTGTCGACGATGCCCAGCGCTTCACCGCCCGCCCGCCGATCAGCGAGCCCGTCGCCTTCTTCCGATACCTGGAGGCCAGTGGCCGCTTCCACCGCGACACGGGCCTCGGCCGCCTGTTCCACCCGGGACGGGTGTCGTTCCGCGAGAACCAGCCCAGCGACAGCCTCCACGTCGTCATCCGTGACAACAGCGTCGCCGCCCATGTCGATCGGGTGTCCCCGCTCGGCCTGCGGCCCGAGCGCCCGTCCCGCTACTCGTTGCGGCGAGCGGCGGCCCACAACCTGGCCGGCATGGCCCAGGACCTCTTCCGGCTGCTCCGCGGCCGTCAGGGCGACCACCGCTCGGAGCTCGACTGCGAGTGGGTGTGGGGTCGCCCCGACCACCTGGTCGACCCGAGCCGCCTGCTGGACCCGGCGACGTCGGCGTGGAGCCTGCACCTGGAAGCGCGGCTCAGCGGGTCGCTCGACGAAGGGCGACTACGCAGCGCGCTCACCGCCGGCCTCGGCGGACGGCCTCCCGAGCACGCCGTGCTCGAGGTCACCGACTGCATCGACGGTGCCTCGCTCGACGCGGCACGCTCCCGGCTCCAGACGACACCGGTGGCGGTGACCGACTGGCCACCGCTGCGCGTCCTGCTCGCCCGGCGACCGGACGGCGACGTGCTGATGCTCAACGTCAACCATGCCGCCGCCGATGGCTTTGGCGCGGTGGGGGTGCTGCACTCGATCGCCCGGGCCTACGCCGGTGAGACCGCCTCCGCACCGGAGCCCGACCTGGTGGCGATGGCTGACGTGCCGGTGCGCCCGGCCTCGTCGCCGACGTGGGCAGGCCCGTACCGCACAGTGGTGGAGCGACTGCGCGACCTTCTCGCCCGGCCGGCGCAGCTGGCGGCCGACCATCCCTCGGACGAGCCCGGGTACGGCTTCCACCTGCTGCGCCTGTCGGCTGACGACACCCGGGGAGTGATGGCCGCCGCTTCCCCCGGCACCACGAGGGACGTTCTCCTCGCTGCGCTCCACCTCGCCATCGGGCACTGGAACCTCGGCCACGGCGCACCCGGCCGCCGGGTCGGCGTGCTGGTACCGGTCAACCTGCGCCCCCCGAAATGGCCGGAGGAGACCATCGGCAACTTCTCGGTGACGGCGCGGGTCTCGACCAGCCGGCGCCACCGGCGGGACGGCGCCTCGGCGCTGCGAGCCGTGACCGCCCAGACCACCCGGAACCGGCGCACCCGCACGGGAATCGCCCTCATGGCGGCGCTGGAGCGCTCGGGGCTGCTCCCCCTGTGGGCCAAGCAGTCGGTGGTGGTGCTCCAGCCCATCGTGGGCAACCGGCTGGCGGACACCGCCATGCTGGCCCACCTCGGACGCCAGGAGACGCCCTCGTTCGGGCCCGACGCCGGTGAGACGACGGGTGTCTGGTTCTCGGTGCCGGCCCGGGCGCCCCGAGCCCTGTGCCTCGGCACGGTGACGATCTCGGGTCGCATGCACCTCACGCTGCGCTATCCGAGCCGCCTGTTCGACTCCGACGCTGCCCGGCGCTTCGCCGACTGCTTCCTCGCTCAGCTCCGGCTGGTGGCGGAGGGCGCGTCGTAGGGGCCAGCGACGCTCCGCGTGGCCCAGCCCGCCGGCGTCAGCCCTTCATGAAGGGGAGGGCGACGGCGTAGGCCACGAGGAGCAGCGCCCCCTCCCATCGCCGCAGGGCGCCACCGGCCAGGAACCCCCAGCTCAGCAGCACCACCACCACCATCAAGCCGGCGGCGACGACGGTCAGCCCGGCGTCGGCCAGCACGCCGGGCCCGACCAGAGCGACCAGGCCGCCCCCGCCCAGGCTGTTGAAGATGTTGCTGCCCAGCACGTTGCCGGCGAGCAGGGCGACCTGGCCCCGGCGGGCCGACTGCACGGCGGTGACCAGTTCGGGGAGCGAGGTCCCCAGGGCGACGACGGTCAGCCCCACGAAGCCCCCGCTCAAGCCGAGTGCGTCGATCACCCGCTCGGCCCCGGTGACGAGGACGTAGGCGCCCACGACCGTACCGATCAGGCCCGCGGCGGTGAGCAACGCGTCACGGCGAACGCCGGAGCGGTCTCCGCCGCCGGCCTGGACCACTTCGCCGACCTCCTGGAGCAGATCGTCGGTCTCGGCCGCGGCCTGGCGACGGGCCCCACCCAGAACGACGACGACGGCCACGACCATCCCGGCGACGAGCACGAGGCCTTCGATCCGGGACAGCCCGCCCTGGATCAGCACGGCGAAGGTGGCGACGGCGGCGACCGACAACGGCGCCTCCCGCCGCACGATCCGAGCCCGGACCGCGGGTGCGGCCAGCAGCCCCGCCACGCCGAGGACGAGGCTGACGTTGGCCAGGTTGGAGCCGACGAGGTTCCCCACGGCGATGTCGAGCCCGCCACGGGCGGCGGCGATGCCCGACACGACGAGCTCAGGCGCGCTGGTCCCGAACCCGATGACGGTGACGCCCACCACGACCGGCGACACCCGGAAGGTCACGGCCAGGCGGGCAGCCCCGACGACGAAGCGGTCAGCGGCCACCGCCAGCACCAGGAGTCCGGCGACGATGGCAACGACGGCGA
>JAHWJR010000197.1 GCA_019348335.1 Actinomycetota bacterium | reverse complement strand
CACTGACCAGGCCCAGCACCGCGACCATCGCGACGATCTTCTTCATGAGAGCTCCTTCGTACCGCCGATGAGATCCCAACATCATGGCCGAACCACCGCGACCCGTCTCCTTCTCGACCTCCGCTGGCCATGGTCCGGGAAGGGAACGGGGACGGTGGCCTGTGTGGGCAGCGCCAACGGGCTGCCCGTGCCGTCCCGTACGTCGCCGGACGTACGCACCACCTGCGCCGCATGGCGGATGCCCGAGGCAGCTTTCCCCTTCTACCTTGACAGGCATGACGGTCGGAGGACGATCTCAGCAAGGCGGACCGCCAACGTGGGCGTGGTGGCCCGACGTCGCCGCCGCCGCGCTCGCCACCGTCTTCCTCGTGCTCGTCACCGGACAGATCGAGCCGTCCGCCCAGGAACAGCCTCTCGACGCCTTTGGCTACACCTTGCTCGTCGCTGCCGGCGCCTCCCTGACTCTGTGCCGCCGCCGACCCGTCGCCGTGCTCACCGTTGTCACCGTCGTGCTTGCCGCCTACGTCACTCGTCGCTACACCGGAGGCCCGGTGTTCCTGACCGGCTGGATCGCGCTGTTCGCCGTGAGCTGGCAGATGAACCGCCGCAGTGCAGTGGTGGGCGCGGTGATGTTGACCGGTGTGCTCAGCGGCGTCAGCACCCTCGTCGAGGGCGGTGCCCTGCTGCTGCACCTGGTGTTCGTCGGCTGGTCGGCAGCGGCAGTGGCCCTCGGCGATGCGCTTCGCAACCGGCGCAGCTACCTCCGTGCGCTCGAGCACCATGCCCGAGACCTGGAACGGACCCGCGGGGAGGAGGCGCGGCGACACGTCGCCGAGGAGCGCCTGCGGATCGCCCGCGACCTCCACGATGGCGTCGCTCACGCCATGGCCACCATCAACGTGCAGGCCGGCGTGGCCGCCCACGTAGCCGAGCGCCGGCCGGAAGCGGTCACCGAGGCGCTCGTCGCCATCCAGCGGGCCAGCCGGGACGTCCTGGACGAGCTCGCCGGATTGCTGGGGGTGCTGCGGGACGACGACGACGTGCCCGCCCGGGCGCCCACACCGGGGCTCGAGCAGATAACCCCTCTCGTGGCGTCGATGCGGGAGGCCCACCTGCCGGTGTCCCTCCTCGTGGAGGGCGCCACCGAAGAGGTGCCGAAGCCCATCGGCACCGCCGCCTACCGCATCGTGCAGGAGTCGCTGACCAACGTGCTGCGCCATGCAGGCCCGGTGGCCACGTCGGTTGCCGTTCGAGTCGGAGCGGAAGGCGGGGTGGTCGTCGAGGTGAGCGACGAGGGCCGCAGCGCCGGCGAGGCGGCAGGCGGGGGTGGCGTGGGCGTTAGGGGGATGCGGGAACGCGCCGAGTCGACTGGTGGCACCTTCCAGGCCGGCCACCGTCCTGGTGGCGGCTTCACCGTGTGGGCGAGCTGGGGCGGCGGGACATGATCCGCGTCGTGCTGGCCGACGACCAGTCCCTCGTCCGGGCGGGGTTCCGCATGCTGCTCGACGCCGAGGACGACATCGAGGTCGTGGGCGAGGCCGACGACGGCGCCGCCGCCCTCGAGCTGGTGTCCGCCTTGCAGCCGAACGTGGTGCTCATGGACGTCCGCATGCCCGGGGTCGACGGCCTCCAGGCGCTGCGATCCATCAGCGACGACCCGCAGCTGGCCGCGGTGAAGGTACTGGTCCTGACGACGTTCGAACTCGATGAGTACGTGTTCGAAGCGCTGCGCATGGGCGCCAGCGGATTCCTCGTGAAGCACACCCAGCCCGCCGACCTGGTGCGAGCCGTCCGGGAGATCGCCGCCGGCGACGCCCTCCTCTCCCCCAGCATCACCCGCCGCCTGATTCGGGAGTTCGCCGCCCAGCCCACCCGGCCCCACCGCGTCCCACTGACCATGGAGGTGCTCACGAACCGAGAGCGGGAGGTGGTGGCCCTGGTGGCGCAGGGCCTGACCAATGACGAGATCGCCGCCGAGCTGGTCGTCAGCCCGGCGACGGCCCGCACGCACGTCAGCCGGGCGATGGTCAAGCTCCACGCTCGTGATCGTGCCCAGCTGGTGGTCTTCGCCTATCAGTCGGGGCTCGTACGGCCACCGACGTAGCGAAAAGTGTCGACGCCCGGCGGACGACAGCGCAGGCTCCCAGGTACACGCTCGGGGCATGCCCCACACCGAACCGGCCCTCACGCTCGAGGGCCTCACCAAGTGCTATGGCCGGCGGGTCGCCGTCGACCACCTGACTGCGGCCATCCCCCCCGGCGTGGTCGCCGGCTTCGTCGGCCCCAATGGCGCCGGCAAGACCACGACCATGTCGATGCTGCTCGGTCTGGTCAGGCCCACGTCGGGCACCGCCACCGTGCTGGGAGAGCCACTCGAGCGCCCCGACCGCTACCTCGGCCGCGTCGGCGCGCTCGTCGACGGCCCTGCCCTGTGGCCGGCGCTCACCGGGGTCCAGAACCTGAAGGTCCTGTGCCGGCTGGGCGGCCACGACGAGACGACGATCCCAGGTGTCCTCGACCTTGTCGGGCTGGGTACCCGCGGCAGCGACCGGTTCGGCGCGTACTCCATGGGAATGAAGCAGCGGTTGGGCATCGCCGCCGCCTTGCTCGGCGACCCCGCCCTGCTCGTGCTCGACGAGCCCACCAACGGGCTCGATCCCCAGGGCATGAGCGACATGCGAGACCTCATTCGGCGGATCGCCACGCAGGACCGGACCGTCCTGGTGTCGTCACACATCCTCACCGAGCTCGAGCAGGTGTGCGACTGGCTCCTCATCATCGATGATGGCCGGCTCGTCTACGCGGGCCAGACGGAGGGCTTCGTGTCCCCCACCGGGACCGAGGTCCTACTCGGACCGCTCGACCCGGGGGGGCTGCCGCCGCTCCTCGAGGTGGTCACCGCCCGCGGGCTGACGGTCCGGTCCCAGGGCGACCACCTGGTCGTGACGCTCGATGGCGATGACCCTCGCCGGCTGGCCGCCGACCTCAACCGGGCAGCGAGTACCGCCGGCATCGTGCTCGCCGAGGTCCACGTCCGCCGGCCGAGCTTGGAATCGACGTACCTCCAGCTGTTGGAAGGAGCCTCCCGATGATCCGTGCCTACCGCGCCGAGCTGGCCAAGCTGCTCCGCCGGCGAGTCCTCACCGTCACCGCGTCGGTCGCTTTCCTCTTCGGCGTTGCCGCCCCGGCCCTCGTGCTCGCCGCCGTGGAGCCAGCCGGCGAGGTCGGCGGGCAGCCCGGTCGTGCGCTGACGGTCGAGGCACTGAGCCAGGCCGGCGGCGGCACCGAAGTCTTCCGGACGGCGACCGCCTTCGCCGGCACATTCGTCTTCGTCGTCTTCGTCGCTTTCGTGGCCGCCGAGTTCTCCCGCGGAACGATCCGCACGATGCTGCTCCGCCAGCCGCGTCGACTCCGCTTGCTCGCCGGCAAGCTCGCCGCGCTGGTGAGCTTCGCCGCCGTCGCCCTGGCGTTCGCCGAGGCGGTGACCTGGGTGGCGGCCCTCCTCCAAGCCCCGGGCGCCGGCGTGGTCACCGATGCCTGGATGAGTCGCCCTGCCCTGGGCGCGGGGCTGGCCGATTTCGCCGCCGTGCTGGTGTGGGTCACCGGCTACGCCGTGCTGGGGACCACCGTGGCCGTGCTGGTGCGCTCGGTGCCCCTCGCCCTCGCCGTCGGCATTGCCTGGGCCGGACCGGTCGAGCACCTGCTCCAGGACGCGTGGAGCCCCGCCAATCGTCTGTTCCCGGGTCTCCTGCTGGAGGCGTTCGCCGCGGGCGGCACCGCAGAGGTCACCGCTTCCCGGGCGCTCGCCAGCATCGCCCTCTACATCGCCGTGGCCGGCGTGGCCACGAGCGTGGTCTTCGCCCGTCGCGATGTCGTTGCGTGATGCCCGGGGAAGAACCGGGGGACTCCCGATGCCGGCCTGCCCGGCGCACCACCGCAGGGGGTGCTCGCCGTACCATCCCTGGCATGCGCATCGGGATCTCGGGCAAGGGCGGCGTCGGCAAGACC
>JAHWJR010000196.1 GCA_019348335.1 Actinomycetota bacterium | reverse complement strand
TACACCGCACCTCGCCGGCGTCGAGGGGTCATTCGGCGTCATGCGGTCACGCGCGACGACGGGCGGCCCGGGAAGGGCCGCCCGTCGACGAGTGCGCTACGGGGTCAGGCGGTCGGGTCCTGGTAGCTGCCCTTCAGCCGGAAGACGGCGTCGGAGAACGCACCCAGCTCGGCGCAGCTGTCGGCGTCCTCGAAGCGCTCGAGGACACCCGGGAGACAGGTGAACTCACCGGTGATCGAGCCCTGACCGGAGAGGTCGGCGAACTCACCGGTGCCACCGACGATCTCGAACTGGCCGGTGAACCGGGCCTGGCTGTCCCCCGCCCGGCGAAAGCGGCCCTCGTACTCGATGACGATCTGGTCGCCCTCCTCGTCGCCCTCGCAGAGGATGGTGGTGATGGTGCCCTCGACGGTGCCCCGGTCACCCGACTCGGTGGTCTCGGTCACGGTGCCCTCGACCAGGTGGCGCACCGGAGCCGGGTCCTCGATGCCCGGGTAGTCGGGGTTGAAGTTCAGGGCGACGTCGTTGAACCGCGCCGGGTCGTCACACGACACCGAGGAGTACTGGAAGCTCTCCCCCTCCGACGGATCGAACGAGAGTGGCTGCGTGCCGAACAGCAAGTCGGCACCGCCGGGGCCCCCGCCGAACTGCTGACTGTGGGTGTGGACGGTCAGGCTGATGCCGCCCTGGGCTCCGGAACCAGGAGACTCCGGCTTGACGGCGTGGGCGGGTGCGATGAGAGCCAGAGGCGCCAGCAGCGCCGCGGCGAGGAACAAGAGCTTCCTCATGTGCTTCTCCCTTTCAGTGGGTGGTGTGAGTGGCGGCTCCACGAGCCGCTCGCAGGGTGCCGGGCGCGCCAACGTGCCGTTGGAGACGCTGGACCGTCCCGCCCTTCCCGGTACATCCACGGCGAAAACACTTCCGCGTTGTTGCTAGGTGACCGGTTCCATTCGGTACGTGGGCGCCCGCTCGCAGGACCCTTCTCCCCGACCCCGGTAACCTCGCCGAGGTGGCGGCGGAGACTGCGGGCTCGTGAAGGTGCTGCCGGCGGTGCTGTTCGGCCTCGGCTACCCGGCGTCGATCGCCGTGATCGCCCGCTTCACCGCCGTGGTGCGCGAGCGCCGCTGGCGCTGGCTGCTGGTCCACCACGCCGGCGTCCTCGCCATCATCGCCGGCTGGGCCCTCCGGCGCCGGGGCGCGGGCGTGGCCCTCAACGGCTCGTGGCTCCTTGCCTCGTCGCTGTGGTTCGCCCTGGGCCAGCGCCGTCGTCGATGAACAGCGGGGCTTCCAGGCGCATCGCCGATCGGGCGCCGGGGAAGAGCTGGCGGTGAGACAGGGACTGCAATCGGCGCTGCGCGTCCTGCGGCGGAGCCCCCACCGGCCCGAGCCCTCGGTTCCACCGCCCGACCTGCCGCCGGCACGCGTCCGGTGGGTGCCGGGCAGGGGTGAGATGTTCGTCCGCGAACAGGAGGGACCCGCGGGAGCGCTCCCCGTGCTGCTCCTCCACGGGTGGACCGTCTCGGCTGACATCAACTGGTTCTCGGTCTACGGGGCGCTGGCCGGGCGGCACCCGGTGATCGCCATCGACCACCGTGGGCATGGCCGCGGGATCCGGGCCGAGGAGCCCTTCTCCCTCGAGGCCTGCGCCGACGACGCCGCCGCCCTGCTGGAGGTGCTCGGCGTCCGCCAGGTGATCGTGGCCGGTTACTCGATGGGAGGGGCCGTGGCCCTCCTGCTCTGGCAGCGACACCGGGAGTTGGTGGGCGGTGCCGTCCTGGGCGGCACTGCGTCGGAGTGGCGGGCCACGCCCCGCCAACGGCTGACGTGGCGCTCTCTCGAGGTCTTCGAGTTCGCCCTCCAGCTGGGGACCGGCGACGGCCTCGTGCAGCGCTACCTCCACTACGCGGTGGGCCGGTCGCCCGAGGTCGCCGACCTGCGGGCCTGGGTGGGGGGCGAGTTGAAGCGGGGCTACCCACGGGACATCGCCGAAGCGGGCCGGGACCTGGCCCGCTTCGACGCCCGGTCGTTCGTCGGCGCCATCGACGTGCCGTGCTGCGTCGTCGTCACCGAGCGCGACCGCCTGGTCCGGCCCCGGGAGCAGTGGGCGCTGGCCGAGGCGCTGGGCGCACCGGTGGTGACGGTCGACGCCGACCACGACGCCCCGCTGGTGCGACCGGAGCGGTTCGGGTCGGCCGTGCGGCAAGCCGTGGAGACGGTCGCCCGGGCAGCGCCGTCCGCCGCTCAGTCGGTGGAGTCGTTCCCCACGTCGAAGCGCTCCTGGTAGAGCCGCTTGGCCTCGGCCACGACGTCGTTGCTGATGAGGGCCACCGGGCGTTCGAGCTCGACCAAGGGCTCGTTGTCGGGGCCGTGGCCCACGACCGTGCCCTCCAGCACCCACGCCTGGCGGTCGTTCCCCTCCTGGTCGGCGAGGTGGGCGTACTGGCACAGCCGGCGGCTCAGCCAGTCCTCGAGCGGCCGGCTCCACCACTCCTCCGGGTCGAGAGGGTTCGTCGACAGGCCGGGCAGCTCGAGACCGGATTCGTAGTCGAAGCTGGTCTGCCGGCGGTCGTCGTCGGGTCCCTTCGAGTACCGCACGAACAGCCCGGGGCGGGCCCGCACGAGCCGGACCAGCTCGTCCAGCCGGCCAAGGCAGGGCAGATCGTCGTCGGTCGTGTCCTCGCCAGCGGGGGCGTCTCGGGCGTCGAGCTCGGGCATCCCCGCTGTTGTGCCCGGTGAGGCGCCGGGGAGAACAACCACGATGGAGCTCACCGCCACGTCGACGGATCGCGGTAGCCCAGGCGCTCGGCCATCTCGATGACTCCGGGCCGGGAGAGCGCCGGGGCGAGGGCGCCGGCCCGGGTCTCCCACCGCCGGGGACGGGGCGCGGCCGTGGCCATCAGCGCAGGCAGTCGGACGCGCCCCAGTCCCGAGACGCCTTCCGGATGGACGAGCCACCGAGCCAGGTCGGCGAAGGCCCGGGCCCGGCTGTCGTCGTCCCCGGTGGCGTCCTCCCACCGTAAGCGGTAAGAGGGCACCTCGCCGTCGGCCCCGGCGAGGAAGTCGAGCGTCGCCTCGTGGGGAGCACGCCATTGCTCGGCGCACACGTCGGCGAGCGGGGCGTGGGCCCACTCGTGCCACCCCGGCCAGAGGTCGTAGCACCACCACGAGTCGCCCCACCCCGGGTACCGATCGGTGTAGCCGCGGATGGCCAGGCGGCGCCCCACCCGGCAGTTGAAGAAACCGCGGTGGTGCCACCCGTCGACCAGGCCGTTGATCGAAGCGGCCGGGTTGCGGGTGAGGTGCACCACGCGCAGGCGGGCGGCGGGGAACAACGAGCGTAGGAAGTCCAGGCGGAACGAGTTTCGCGGTGTCGCCAGCACGAGCGGCAGGGTCGCCAGCTCGGCCGGCGAGGGACGCCGCCACGGACTGACGAGCACGAACGGCGGCATCTCGACCAGGGCCTCGCCTGGTGGCCCCTCGGCCGGAGGCACATCGGGAAACGCGGCACGCACGGCGTCTGGCGGCAGGTCGTAGTACCAGGGATCCACCTGCGGATGTGCTTCCCGCACCCGCTGCAGAAGCCGGAGATGGAACGTCTGCGGGTCGGGGAAGGCGGGTGGCGCCCATGCCCGGTCGGCGCTGGCCAGCTCACCGAGTGTCACCCGCACCCACCGGTCGACGTCCCCGGGGTCGATGTCGACCAGCGGCCACTGGGCGGTGAGGCGCCAGGCGACGGCCAGGGCGAACTCGTCCACCTCCTCGGGTGCCAGGCCGGCGGCGGGACGGCCCATCTCGGCCGCCACCTCATCGCCCAGCACCTGCCGGCGGTCGCCCTCCTCCAGTCCGGCCACGACGAAGAGCGGGTTGACTTCGGCCCTGAGATGGAGCAGTCCAGGGCAGCGACGCAACAGCTCCCCCACCAGCGTGGAGCCGCCGCGGGAGCTCGACGCCACCACCACGACTTCCCGCACGGCGCCGAGGTCGGAAGCGGCTCCGTGCCGGCGCCGGCGCAACTCGGCCAGGCGGGCGCGGGCGCCCGGGAGGCCCGTGGT
>JAHWJR010000195.1 GCA_019348335.1 Actinomycetota bacterium | reverse complement strand
GCGTCGGGTGAGGAGGCCCTCGAGCGGTTCGGCGAGCAACCGGCCGACGTGGTGCTGATCGACCTCATGCTGCCCGGCATCGACGGTTTCGCCGTGTGCCGCTCGATCCGGCGCGACAGCGACGTCCCCATCGTGATGGTGACCGCCCGAGCCGACACCCACGACGTGGTCGCCGGGCTCGAGGCCGGCGCTGACGACTACGTCACCAAGCCGTTCCAGCCCAAGGAGCTGTCCGCGCGCATCCGCGCCCTGCTGCGCCGGGCCCGCCCGTCCTCGGGCGGCAGCGCCACCCTGCGCTTCGGTGAGCTGGAGATCACACCCGAGGAGGGGCTCGTGCGCCGGAGCGGCGACGAGGTGCACCTGACCAAGACCGAGTTCCGCCTCCTGTGCGAGCTGGCGTCGATGCCCGGGCGGGTCTTCAGCCGCGAGCAGCTGCTCGAGCGGGTGTGGGGTTACGACTACTTCGGGGACGGCCGCCTGGTCGATGTCCACGTCCGCCGCCTGCGCACCAAGGTGGAGCCCGACCCCGCCGCCCCGAGGCACGTGGTCACGGTGCGCGGGCTCGGTTACAAGCTCCAGGGCTGAGTGCACCGCCCGTGGTCGCACGCCGCCACCCGAGGGCCACCGGGAGCCCGTCACGACTGGGCCGTGGGACGCGCATGGGCCTGCGGGCGAGGATCCTCGCTGCCTTCACCATCGGTGCGCTGGTGCTGTCCGCCCTTCTGGCCAGCGTCACCTACGGCCTCGTGCGGAGCAGCCTGGTCCGCCAGCGGGAATCCGCGGCCGTGAACCAGGCCTACGTCAACGCCCGGTACCTTCGGGACAGCCTGCGGTCGGCCGGCGCCGACGTGAGCGTCCTGCTCGACTCGCTCGAGAACCCGGGCGGGGGCACGCCGGTGCTGCTGCGGGACGGCATCTGGTACGCCCCCCTCGGCATCGACCGCGAGGACCTGCCCGGCGCCCTGCACGAAGCCGTCGCCGGTGGCGAACCGGCACGAATGCGCTTCTCCCTCGACGGCCAGACCCAGCTCGGAGTGGGCGTGCCCCTCCCCTCGGTGCGGTCCGCCTACTTCGAGGTGACCTCGTTCAGCGACGTGGAGGGCACGCTGAGCTCGCTCGCCATCTCGCTGCTGGCCGCGGCGCTGGTGACCACGGTCTCGGGGGCCGCCCTGGGAGCCAGCGTCAGCCGGCGGGTCCTGCGCCCACTGGCCCACGTCAGCGCCGCCGCCGTCGCCATCGCCGGCGGCCGTCTGGACGCTCGCGTGGCCAACATCGACGACGCCGACCTGGGCACGCTCGTCGAGTCGTTCAACGAGATGGCCAGCGCCCTCCAGGAGCGGATCGAGCGTGACGCCCGGTTCGCCTCTGACGTGAGCCACGAGCTCCGCTCCCCGCTCACCACCTTGTCGGCATCGATCCAGGTCCTCCAGGGCAGGCGCAACGACCTGCCGGCGCGGGCTCGGGCCGCCCTCGACCTGCTGGTCGCCGACGTCCAACGCTTCTCGGCCATGGTCGAGGACCTTCTGGAGATCTCCCGCTTCGACGCCGGTGCCGCCGCTCTCGACCTGGAGGAGGTGCGCATCAGCGAGCTGATCATGCACGCCCTGCTGGCCGCCACCGACGCCGACGTCCCCGTCGCCGTGGCCGCCGACGCCGTCGACTGCGTGGTCCAGGCCGACAAGCGCCGGCTGGTCCGGGTGGTGGCGAACTTGGTCGGCAATGCCCAGTCGCACGCCGGTGGTGTGGTGGGCGTGTCCATCGAGGTGGCCGACGGTCAGGTGCTCATCGGCGTGGAGGACGCCGGTCCCGGCGTTCCCGAGCAGGACCGGGACCGGATCTTCGAACGGTTCTCCCGCGGCGCGGCGGGCGCCGGTCGCCGAGGGCGAGGTGACGGAGTCGGACTGGGGCTGGCGCTGGTGCGCGAGCACGTCCAGCTGCACGGCGGACGGGTCTGGGTCGAGGACCGGGGCGCGGGTGAGCCGGGGGCCCGCTTCGTGGTCCAGCTGCCGTCGGCCGTTCCCCCCTCCTCGGCGCCCGAACCCGATCCCGGGCCGGCGGTGATCCCGGCGTGACCGGCATTCGACGCCTCCGCTGCCGGCCCCCCGCCGGGGGCCCCACCCGTGCGGTCGTCGTGGCGCTGGCCCTGGCCGCCCTGGTGTCGGGGGCGTGCGGCATCCAGCACGACGAGCAGGCCCGCACCCTGCCCAGCGACAAGGTGCCCTTCGGCCTCCTGGCCACCAGCACCACGACCACGACCACCCAACGGCCGGAGGCGCCGGCGGTGCCCACCTCCGTCTACCTCGTCGACAACGAGACCGGTCAGCTGGTCGAGGTGCAGCGCTCCGTGTCGGCGCCGCCCTCGGTGCGCACCGCGCTCCAGGAGCTGTTGAAGGGGCCCACCGAGCGGGAGCTCGACCAGGGCCTGCGCAGCAACATCGCCAGCGCCACCGAGCTGTTGGGCATCGTCGGTCCCGAGAACGGGGTGGTGACCATCGACCTGAGCGACCTCACCGGCCCGACCGGCGAGGGGCAACGCCTGGCCCTCGCCCAGATCGTGTACACCGTCACGGCGCAGCCCCAGGTCGATCGAGTGCTCTTCCGCTTCCAGGGAGAGCTCAAGGAAGTGCCCAACGCAGCCGGCGAGTCGACCGGCGAGCCCCTGGGCCGGAGCGACTTCGCCCCCTTCGACCCGGCCGCCACCACCACGTCGGCCCCGCCGCCGCCGCCCGGAGGCTGACGCCGACGTTCGCCGGCGAGAAGTTCTCCCACCTTCTCGCCGGACGGTCATCCAGACGACCGGACGGTGTCGAAGAGCCCCTGGTCGCCACCGGTCCCATCGACTGTCCCGACTGGCGGGCTTCCGGACACTCATCGAACAAGGGAGAACCATGAAGATCGACGACAGGGAGCTCAAGGGGTTGATTGTTGAGTCCCAGGACCTGCAATCCGACGCGCTCCGTGACGTGAAGACCACGCTGCCCGACCTGGCTGAGATCCGGGAGAGCCGACGCTCACAGCCGGTCGACCTCGACCGGGTGCGCGCCTTCAACGACGGCCGCCGGCGCCTGCTGCGCAGTGGCGGCCTCGGCCTGGGGGCGCTCAGCGCCCGCGGGCTGCTCGGCGGTGCCTTCGGCACCGCCATCATGGGGATCGTGGCCCGGCCGGCCCACGCCCAGGCCGACCTCGACATCCAGATCCTCCAGACCGCCGCGTCGCTGGAGAACCTGGCCGTCGCCACCTACGAGGCGGCGCTGGGCCTGCCGTTCTTCGACCAGAACGCCACCGTGGTGGCCTTCGCCCAGACCACCCGCGACCAGCACGCCGAGCACGCCGTGGCCTTCAACAGCCAGGCCGAGGCGCTCGGTGGGCAGCCCCAGAACGAGCCCAACGCCGACGCGGCCAAGGTCGTGGAAGACGCCATGCCGCTGGAGGACTACTCCGCCGTCGTGATGCTGGCGATGACGCTGGAGCAGGTTGCGACCCAGACCTACGTGCAGAACACGAGCATGCTCGACGACACCACGGCCAAGGAGATCATGGCCAGCATCATGGGCGTCGAGGCTCAGCACCTCGCCACACTGCGAGCCGTGGGTGCCCTGCTCGAGGGCGGCGCCCCGCAGCTCATCACCGTCAAGGCCACTGACGGCCCCGTCGACGTCGCTGCCCTGCCCGCCGCGGCCGGCAGTGTCGCCTTCCCCGATCCGTTCGAAAGCACCGAGAACGCCTTCCCGCCCGAGTCAGGAGCCAAGAAGTGAGCGACCGCTTCGAAGACCAAATGGAGGAGAACGCCTCCATGATCCAGCGCATGGCGCCCTCCCCGCTCACCCGTCGCCGGGTGCTGCTGGGCGGCGGCGTCGGAGCCCTTGCCGTCGTGGCCGCCGCGTGCGGCTCCGACAGCGGCGAACCGGCCGGGAGCGCCGGCGAGCCCACCACCACCGAGGCCGAGGGTGGCGGCGGCGGCGGCGGTGACCTCGAAGTGGCCAAGACGGCCGCATCCCTCGAGGTCCTCGCCGTCAACACCTACGGCGCCGCACTCGAGGCCCCCCTCGACTACC
>JAHWJR010000194.1 GCA_019348335.1 Actinomycetota bacterium | reverse complement strand
CGCTCGGCCGGCGTCGACCCGCCGCTGGTAGGTGCCCAGGTCGCCCCGGTCGAGGGCGGCCTCGGCCTCGTCGAAGGCCACCTGGGCCCGGCTCAGCAGCTCGGCCACGTCGGTGGTGGCGCCCCCTTCGCCCGCGCCGCCTTCGCCCCCTTCGCCCCCTCCTGCGCCGGCATCGCCGTCGCCGTCGTCACCCGTGTCGCCGGCGACCGGCTCCTCCTCCAGGGTCTCCGGAGCGTCGCCGAACAGCTCGATGAGCGCCTGCTCGAGCGTGTCCTCCACCACCACCGCGCCCCCGAACGAGACGATGACCTTGCGCAGCTCGGGGATCTCGGTGGTGGCCGCCTGCACGTAGAAGGGCCGCACGTAGAGCAAGGACTGGTCGATCGGGATGATGACGAGGTTGCCGTAGCGCACCTCGGAGCCCTGGTCGCCCAGCAGCGTCTGGAGCTGCGAGACCTCCTGGTCCTGTTGCATGTTGGCGCCCACGATGGCCGGCCCGTCGGGCAGGTTGCCCCTGGGCATGGCATAGCTGACCAGCTCCCCGTAGCTGCCGGGATCGCTCTTGGCCACCATGAACGCCGTCAACTCCTTGCGGCTGTCGTCGGCCGACACCGGCACGAAGGGGCGCAGCATGACGAAGCTGAGCTCGTCCTCGCCGGGGAGCCGCACGAGCAGGTAGTACGGCTCGATGCGAGCCTCTCGCGCCGGCCCCAGCGCCCGGCCCGTCTGCGGGTCGAACTGCTGGGTCACCGCCGCCGCCGTGCCCGAGCCCGGGTCCTGGGCCACGTTCCAGGCGTCGATGTTGTTGTAGAAGTCGTCGGGGTTGTCGATGTGGTAGCGGCCCCACATGGTGGTCTGGGTCCGGAACAGGTCCTCGGGGTAGCGGAAGTGGGCCCGCAGCTCGTCGGGCACCTCGGCGCCGTCGGTGAACAGCTCGGGGAAGGCCTGACGGTAGGCGTTGACCACGGGATCGTCGTCGTCGACGACGTAGAAGCGAACAGTGCCGTCGTAGGCGTCGACCGCCGCCTTGACCGAGTTGCGCACGTAGTTGAACTCCCGCTGCAACCCGCTGCCCTCGGCGAGCCGGCCGGTGACGGCCCGCTGGGCGTAGGGGTAGTTGGCCGAGGTGGTGTAGGCGTCGACCACGTAGCTGAGCCGACCGTTGACGATCACCGCGTAGGGGTCGGCGTCGAAGGACAGGAACGGCGCCAGCGTGCGCAGGCGCTCCTCGACATCTCGGTTGTAGAGGATTCTGGAGTCACTCTGCAGGTTGGCGGAGATGAGCGGGTTGATGTCGCCGAAGCGCAGGGCGAACAGGGCACGCCGCCAGTAGGAGCCGATGGGTACACCGTCGGCACCCTCGTACCGCGTGAACTGGGTCCCGTCCTCGTTCTGGAAGTCGATCTCCTGGCGGTCGGTGTTGACCACGGCGTAGCCGGTCAGCCCCTCGCCCACGTAGATGCCGGGCTCGTCGTCGAGCTCGAGCCCGGGCGCCGCCTCGACCGGGATGTCGGAGACCACCAGCTCGGGCCGGCCGTTGGCCGTCTTGGAGTTGGCCGGCGCCGCCGCCGCGCCGTAACCATGGGTGTAGGTCAGGTGACGGGCCTCCCACGATGCGGTGGGCACGCCCTCGACGTCGAGCTCCCGGGCCGACAGCTCGATCTGGGTCACCTCGCCGTCGAGCTCGTAGCGGTCGACGTCGACGTCGACCATCTGGTACTCCGGTCGCACCTCCTGGAGCTTCTGGTAGCTCTTGATCAGCTCGTTCGGGTCCCACAGCCGGATGTTGCGGACGGTCTCGGCGTTGTCCTGGAGAGCGGCCCCGTCGAGGGCGCTGTCGGCTGCGAACTGGTTGGTCTGGACGTCGGTCATCTTAAGGGCGGCACGGGTGGCGGCGATGTTGTCCTCGATGAACGGCCGCTCCCGGGACGACTCGGCCGGCTCCACCTGGAAGCGCTGCACGAAGGCCGGGTACAGCCCGCCCACGACGAGGGCGGCGATGGCCCACGAGCCCACGGCCAGGGCGGGCAGGATCCACCCCCGCCGGCGGATGTTGACGATCAGCAGCACGAAGGCCGCCAGCGAGATCAGGATCAGCAGGTTCAGCGCCGGCAGCTGGGCGTTGACGTCGGTGTAGGTGGCCCCGTCGACCGCCCCCCGGGTCGAGAACGTGAGCTCGTAGCGCTGGAGCCAGTAGCCCGCGGCCCGCAGCAGGGCCAGGAGCCCCACCAGCACCGAGAGGTGGGCCTTGACCTGCACCGTCACCCGCTGGGCCGCTCCCTGGAAGCGGATCCCGCCGTTGAGGTAGTGGGCGACGGCGGTGACGATGGTGATGATGACGATGCTGGCGAACGCCCAGTCGACCACGAACGACAGGAACGGCAGCTCGAACACGTAGAAGCCGACGTCGGTCGTGAACAGGGGGTCGGTGACGCCGAAGTCGCGGGAGTTGCGGAAGAGGATCCATTCGTTCCACCGGCTGGAGACGCCGGCCCCACCCACCAGCGCGAGCAGGGCGGCGACCCCGAGGCGCACGAGCCCGGTCCGGTCGCCGACGACCTCGTGGTAGCGCTGGACGACCTCCTCCTCGGGCCCGGGCGGCCGGAAGCTGGGGGCGAGCCGGTCGGCGATCACCAGGTTGGACAGCAGGAGGGCGAAGAAGATCAGGCTGAAGACCAGGCCCAGGAGGATCTTGGCGCCGAGCACGCCGGTGAAGACGCCGGTGAAGCCCAGCGAGTCGAACCACAGGTAGTCGGTGTAGAAGCCGGCGATGCCTCGGAGCGAGGTCAGCAGGAGGAACGCCGCGGTGGCCAGCACCACGAGCCCGACCCTGCCCCGGGATGGCGACGCCGGCGGCGGCCGGCGGGGGAGGTCGGTGGGAGAGCGCATGGTCGGGAGCCTATTGGTTGGCCCCTCGCTGTCGGCGTCGTCATGGAGGACGACGAGCGGGCCGTGACCGGATCAGGCCGGTTCGGGCACCACCATGCACCGGCAGCCGACGTGGGCCGGCGGGTGCTCCTGGCCGGTGGGGAACGGCTGCCCCTTGCGCGTCGGACCGGCGAGGGTGTTGTCGTCGCAGTCGGGGCACGCCCCCTCGTCGTCGTCGACCACCCACCGCAGTGGCACCGCCGGCAGGGCGGCGAAACGTCCCCGGGCGTGGGCCGCAGCCAGGTGGTGGCGGACCAGGGGCTGGGCCCACGAGGTCTTCCACTCTCGGTAGGCGGAGGAGATGGCGTCCTGCAGCGGGGCCTCCTCGCCGTCGGCGGCGTCGACGGCTCGCTGGAGGCGGGCGCGCAGGTCGTCGGCCACCTCGCTGGCCAGCGCCGTGGCCAGATCTTCGACGGACGGAGCCTCGCCCCCGCCGGCGCCCCTGGCCCCCTGGATGGCCCCCGCCTCGAGGTCGGCAGCAGCCACCTTCACGTAGCGGGCGACGTGGTCGTCGCGCTCAGCGAGGAGGTCGGTCAGCGTCGCCGGCCCCCGGTGGCGGCGGAGCGTGTCGAGCACCTCGTTCTGCTCGTCGGCCAGAGCCCGCTTCAGGCTCCGCAGCAGGACCCGCTCCAGGGGTTCGACCTGGGCGTCGCGCTCCTGGAGCACGTGCTCGTCGTCGGCCGGCGCCTCGTCGGGGGCCTGGGCGCCGGCGCCGGGGCCCGCCTCGGCCGGCGGCCGGTCGCCGTTGGTGAGCGCAGCCTCGTGGGGACCCACATCTGGCGGCTGGCCGCCCTGGGCGTGGCGAGCCTCGGCGGGGATGGACGGCTCGACCTCCTGCTCCTGCGAGACCGGCCCCGCCAGCACCGCCTCGGCCCGAGCCACCGCCGCTTCACGGTCGGCACGGATGCGGGCGAAGAGCCGCTCCACCTCGGTCTCCGGGCGCGGCTGGGACGACGTCGCCACCGGGGCGGAGGCAGCCGGGGACCGGCTCGGCTCGGCCGGCTCGGCCGGCGCTGCGACCCTCGGCGGAGCAGCTTCGGCAACCGGCTCAGGCGCCTGAGGGACGGGGTCATCGATCTCGGCGGCGGGCTCGGGGTCGCCGGCCGCGACCTCGGCGACCTCGGCGAC